>DASUMC010000225.1:0-3940 GCA_036277855.1 Actinomycetota bacterium | reverse complement strand
TGCACCACGACCCTCGATGGTGGCCCGAGCCCGAGGCCTTCCGCCCCGAGCGCTGGCTCGACGACGACCTCGGGCGGCCGCGCTACGCGTTCATCCCGTTCGGGGGAGGTCCGCGCGTGTGCATCGGGGAGCCGTTCGCGCGGCTGGAGGCGGCGATGCTCCTCGCGTCGATCGCGCGGAGGTGGCGATTCGCGAGCCCGACCGACCGCGAGCCGGGCCTCCAGGCCGTGATCACGCTCCGGCCTCGTGGGGGCCTACCGATGGTCGCGCTCCGCCGCCGAACGCCCGACGGGGCCTAGCCCACGCGGGAGGCGAGCGCCCGGTCCCGTGCCGCGATCAGCCCGAGGTACTCGCCCCGCTCGCGGAACGTCTCCTGAAGCTGCTGCGTCAGTCGCTCGATGAACTCGTCCCGGTAGGTGGAGTCGACGGCCGAGGCCACGGCGTAGTACAGCGCCGAGAACGACGCGACGCCGGCGGCCGTGCGAACGAGCTGCTTGGTGATCGCGAGCTGCTCGCCGAAGAACGGCAGGGTGAACAGGACGTGCCCCTCGCTGGCGATCCAGTCCTCCCGGATCGCGGGCGTGACCAACAGCGCGCCGAACACCATGAAGAAGAGCCAGATCGCGACGCCGACGAACGCGATCTGCAGCGCCTGCGCGAGGAAGATCACGAGCCCGACGTTCGCGCGCTGACGACGCCGGAGCGGGACCGCGAGCGAACTGGCGCGCTCGAGGTCGCGGACGCTGCCCGGGAGACGGACGATCAGGAAGATCGCGGTGATCATCGCGAACAGCCCGGCGGCCGCGTAGAAGGTCACGTCGCTCGCCTGGCCGAACAGCTGCCAATACTCGTTCGTGAAGAACGTGACCAGCGAGAAGAACAGCAGGAGCGGGAGCGCGCGGACGAGGAGGGTGAGCGAGGCGCCGAGCAGCTGCACGAACCGTGCGGCGGTCCACCGCAGGATCGAGAAGACCCCGAACCCGACGACGAGCCAGATCAAGCCGAGCAGCACGAGGTTGCCGAGGCCGGTGACGAGCGCGCTCGTGAGCTGCCCGCCGAAGACGAGCGGGAGCACCACGGGGAGCACGACGAACGCCGTGAGCTCTGGGACCCCCAGCTTCTGCGGGACCGAGAAGAACCTCCGGCCGCGCAAGACGTTCAGCAGCCCGAACGCGCCGAGGACCAACGCGACACCGCCGAGCAGCGCGAGGACGTTCAGGGCCGGCGGCCAGTCCAGGTTGATCGCTCCGAGGATCTCGAGCACGAACACCACCGAAAGGAGCGGGATCGCGCGGTTGAAGACGTCCTCGGTCGCCGAGTAATCCTCGGCCAGCAGGGGCAGCCCGGCGCTGCGGAAGCGGCGCTCGAGCGCGCGGATCCGGCGGTCGCGTTCGAGCGGCTCGTCCACGTCCGGTATGGAACCCCTCCGCCCACCCACCCGCAAGCGCCTTGAGAAGGCTCGCAACCAAGGTGGCAGCCGGTACGCTGTTCGGAGTGGGGTTCGCCAGCGCGCTCGTGATCTTCGCCCATCCCGACGATGCCGAGTTCATGTGCGGCGGCACCATCGCGAGCTGGGTGAACGATGGGACCGACGTCCACTACTGCGTGGTCACCGACGGCTCGGCCGGCTCGAACGAACCGGGGATGACACGCGAGGCCATGGTGCCGATCCGCGAACGCGAGCAACGGGCCGCAGGGGAGGTGCTCGGCGTGCGGAGCGTGTCGTTCCTCGGGTTCGTCGATGGCGAGCTCCAGGTCGACCTGGCGACCCGCAAGGCCGTGACGCGGGTCGTTCGGAGGGTCCGGCCGGAGGTGATCGTCGCGCCCGACCCATCGCGGCTGTGGTTCGGGAATCGATACATCAACCACTGGGACCACAAGCAGGCGGGGACGCTCGCGCTGTGCGCCGTCATGCCCGACGCGCCGAGCCGCCCGCAGTTCCCCGAGCTGCTCGACGAGGGCCTCGAGCCCTTCGAGGTGCCGAACCTGTGGCTCGCCTCCGAGGATGCCGACACGTACGTGGATATCTCGAAGACGCTCGAGATCAAGCTCGAGTCCCTGCGCGCGCATGAGTCGCAGGGGACCGGGGACGCCCTCGACTGGGTCCGCGAGCGGGCCCGCGAGCTCGGCGAGCAGGGTGGGTTCGAGTACGCGGAGGGGTTCAAGACGTTCGACCTGCGCGACGAGGACACGGACGTGACGGAGCCGGTGTGATGGAAGAGCCGCTCGGCGACGACGAGCGCGAGACCTTCGGGCTCGAACCCGAGGAGGCGCGGAACATCCGCGCCGACCTCGAGGACCTCGGGGGGATGCGCCGGACGTTCCAGGGTCAGGGCGTGAAGGGTGTCGTGATCGCCTGCGAGCGATGCGAGGAGAACCACTATTACGAGTGGGACCTGTTGCTGGAGAACCTCGAGCACATGCTCCAGACCGGCGAATCGCAGATGCACGAGCCGGCGTTCGAGGTCCGCGAGGAGGAGTACATCCAGTGGGACTACGGCAAGGGCTACGTCGACGCGCTCGCGGACACGGGCCTCGAGCCGGACAACCGCGTCGAGGTCACCCGCTGTCCCTGGTGCGAGGCGCCCGCCGAGGACCACTTCCAGTTCTGCCCGAAGTGCGGCCGTTCGTTCGCGGCGGTCCGCATCTACCAGGAGCTCGTCGACCGTGGCCTCGACGAGCGCGAGGTGCGCGCGATGCTCGTGCGGGCGGGGTTCGAGCCCTTCTGAGCCGGATCAGCGCCCACGGGGGCGCTCGAGGACGCTTTCGTCCGGCGACTTGTCGTCGCGCAAGCCCTTGAACGACGGGGCGCGCATCTTCTTCGTGCTCTTGGTGATCTCGAGGTACTCGACCTCGCAGACGAGCTCCGGCTCCACGAACGTGGCACCCCTGACCCTGGCGAGTTCGGGGTCGTCGATCGGCGGCGTCGGGCGCTTCAGCGGCTCGAGCGCCTCGAGCACCCGATCCAGCGTCGTCCGCGTGAACCCGGTGCCGACCTGCCCGATCCAGATCAGCTCGCCATCGTCGTAGGCACCCACCAGCAGCGCGCCGAACGTCCCCGTCCTGCCGCCCTGACCGGGCGTCCAACCCAGGATCACGCAGTCCTGCGTGTTCGTGAGTTTGATCTTCCGCCAGTCGGGCGAGCGCCGGCCCGACTGGTACCGGGAGCCGGTTCGCTTGGCCACGACGCCCTCGAGGCCGAGCGTGCGAGCCACCTCGACGAAGTCCTTGCCCTCGCCCTCGACGTGCGTGACGACCTGGAGCCGGTGGTCCTGCTCGACGATCGTCTCCAGGAGCTCGCGCCGTTCCTCGAGCGCCAGTTCCGTCAGGTCGTTGCCGTCCAGCCAAAGCAGGTCGAATGCGACCAGCGCGACCGGGATCTTGCTCGAGATGCGTTTGATCTCGCGCTCGTTGGCCAGGTTCATCCGCTGCTGCAGCGCCTCGAACGAGTTCTTCCCGTCCTCGTCGAACGCCACGATCTCGGCGTCGAGCACCGCGTTCACCTGATCGACGAGCTCGTGGATCATCCGCAGCTCCGGGTATTTGTCGGTGACGTCCCGACCGTTGCGCGTCACCAGGTGCGTGGCGTCGGTCGCCATCCTCGTCACCGAGCGGATCCCGTCGAACTTCGGCTCGAACCACCATTTCGGGTCATCGAACGCCTTCCACCCGCCCTCGGCGAGCATCGGCGGGAACGCGGGGGGCGACGCGATCAGCGGCGCGCGCTGGCCCGAGGCTAGGAAGCCGAGCCAGTCGGTCCGCGTCTTGACGAAGTGGAACTCGAGGCCCGGGTACCGTCGGCCGTGCAGTCGGAAGCTCACCTTCGAGTCCGTCCACTCGACCGGTTCGTACGTCCCGTCGTCGAAGATCCGGACCTCGCCCGCCCCGTAGTGGCCCTCGGGGATCGTGCCCTCGAACGACCCGTATTCGAGGGGGTGAT
>DASUMC010000224.1:0-6054 GCA_036277855.1 Actinomycetota bacterium | reverse complement strand
GGCGGGGTCCTCGGCATCCCCGACGGCTTCCAGGCGGCCTCGATCACCCTGGAGCCCCAACGCATCGTCGCCGGCGCCCTGCAGCAGGGAGATCACGTGGAGGTGTTCGGCACCTTCAGCACGCGAGGCAACGGCAGTCAGACGACACATGTGGTGATCGATGACGCGCTCGTCCTTGCCGTGACATCGCCCGAGCAGGAAGCAACCTCCCCCGCAACGGCAAGCGTCACGGCGACGCTCGCGGTGACGCCCGAGCAGGCCTCTCTGCTCATCCTCGCGCAGGAGCAGGGCCACGTCTGGCTGACGCTCCTGCCCCCGAACCAGTCCGGCGTCAAGGTGCCGCCGGCATCGCTGAAGGCGCTGCGATGACGGATCCGCGTGTGGTGGCGGTTGGGGGCTTGCCCTCGTTCCCCCCGGAGGTCGCTCGAGCGTTGGGGGCGTCCCCGGACGCCGTGTCGTGGCTGCCCTCGATCTCGAGCGCACAACGAGCGATGGCGGAGGGAGGGCAGGCCTTCGACATCGTCGTCCTGGCTCCGTCAGTCGGCGACGACGAGGCGATCGCGCTCGCCGAGTTCTCGGCCCGGGAATCCGCGGCCACGGCCGTGCTCCTGGTCCGCGACATCCCGGTTGACGGCTCGTTCCCAAGGCTCGTGCGGGGAGGCGTTCGCGACGTCGTGGATCTGACGAAGGGAAGGAACGAGTTCAGAGAGGCGCTTCGCCGGGCCGTCGAGTGGAACAACGGCATGCGCGGCACCGCGAGCGCCAACGGCTCGCGGGGCCCAGCCGGCGTGGTCGTGGCGGTCTTTTCCACCAAGGGTGGGACCGGCAAGACGTTCCTCGCGTGCAACCTCGCGGCCGCGCTGGCCGAGCGCTCCGGTTCGCAGGTCGGTCTCCTGGACCTCGACCACGATCTCGGCGACGTGTTCGCGTACTTCGGCGCGGAACCCAGCCGAACGTTGCAAGAGCTCCTAACCCTGGATGATGGCGCCGACGCCGAAGCGGTCGCACAGCTCGGTACCCCTCTCGCGAAGGGCATCACTGGATTCGGATCTCGGCCGGACCCGCGAGCCGAGCCGATCCCCGGAGCCGCGATCGCAAGGATGCTGAGCAAGCTGAAGGACGCCTTCTCGTTCTCCGTGGTCGACGCCACGTCGGAGTACTCCGATCATGTCGTGGCCGCGCTCGACCTCTCCGACGCGATCTGCCTGGTGACGGGGCTCGACGCCATCGGAGTGCGTCACATGTCGATCGCGATCCAGACGCTACAGAACCTGGGGGTTGGCCGGGAGCGACTTCACTTCGTGGTGAACAGAGCGGACAGCAAGGTCGACCTCACGATCCAGGATATCGAGAGGCTGCTCGCGATCCACGTGGACAGTCGGATCCCCTCGAGTTCGCTCGTGCCGCGCTCGATCAACCAGGGCAAGCTCCTGTGGTTCGACAAGCGCCGCTCCGACGTCTCCAAAGGCGTCGAGGCGTTCGCGGACCTGCTCATGGCGAAGCTCACCCCGGAGGCCGTCGTCCCCACGAACGGCGCTCATCGACGGAGGAGGCGATAGGCGATGTCACTCGCAGAGCGACTCTCGCGGGAGGAGCGGCCCGATCGGAGTGTCGAGGTGCGCGACCGGGTGCAGGAACGACTCGTCGAAGTGCTCGGCGCTCGCCTGTACGACGATGCGATGTCGGACGGCGACCTTCGTCGGCTGGTCGACGCCCGGTTGCGTGAGCTTCTCGGAGAGGAGCAGGTGCCGCTCTCGATCCAAGAGAAGGCCCACATCATCCAGCAGATCGGGGACAACATCTTGGGCCTGGGGCCTCTCGAACCGTTCGTCCGCGACCCGGAGATTACCGAGATCATGGTGAACGGGCCGCTCGCGGTCTACATCGAGCGCGGGGGCAAGATCCACAAGACGGAGGCCGAGTTCAAGAGCGAGGAGGATCTCAGGCGGACGATCGACAAGATCGTTGCGAGGGTCGGTCGGCGCGTCGACGACTCGTCGCCGTACGTCGACGCCCGCTTGGCCGACGGATCGCGCGTGAACGCGATCATCCCGCCTCTTGCGGTCAAGGGTTCGGCCCTCACGGTTCGCAAGTTCTCCGCCGATCCGTTCACCGCCAAAGACCTGGTCGACTTCGGGACGCTGACTCCGCAGCTCGTCCAGTTCCTGGAGGCCTGCGTCCGTGGTCGACTCAACATCCTGGTCTCCGGCGGAACGGGAGCCGGGAAGACGACCATGCTGAACGTGCTGTCAGCGTTCCTGCCGGATGGCGAGCGCATCATCACGATCGAGGACTCGGCCGAGCTCCGGCTCCAGCAACCGCACGTCGTCTCGCTCGAGTTCCGCCCGCCCAACATCGAAGGCGAAGGCGAGGTCACGATCAGAGACCTGGTCCGTAACGCCTTGCGCATGCGGCCGGACAGGATCGTCGTCGGCGAGGTGCGCGGGGGCGAGACGCTCGACATGCTGCAGGCGATGAACACGGGCCACGACGGATCGATCAGCACGATCCACGCGAACTCGCCACGCGACGTCCTCTCTCGCCTCGAGACGCTGGCGTTGATGGCCGGCATGGATCTCACCGTGCGGGCGCTGCGTGAGCAGGTCGCGGCCGCGATCGACGTGGTCGTGCACGTCGCTCGCCTCCAGGACGGGGTCCGGCGGGTGACGAGCGTGACGGAGGTCGTGGGCATGGAGGGCGATACGGTGACGATGCAGGACCTGTTCCTGTTCCACCTGGAGGGCGGGATCGACGAACGTGGCCGCGTCCGAGGTCGGCTGGCATCGACGGGGCTGCGTCCGCACTTCCTGGAACACCTGGCGGAACGCAATGTCCAGCTGGACCCCTCGTGGTTCGCGCCTCCGGCGGGGATGGAGCCGTGGTGAACCGACGCTCGTCGGCGCTCGCGAGGCTCGCCTGCATGGCCCTGCTCGGCATGGCGGCTATGGCCATCCCCGCGCGCGATGCGGTGGCGGACTCCAGCATCTCGATCCGCGACGTCGACATCTCGGAGTTCCCGACGGTCCGACTGATCGTAAGCACACGGGAGGCCGTCGAATTGAGCGACGGCCAGGTCGAGGTCGTGGAGAACGGCCTTGGGGTTGACGTGGGCGAGGTGCACCTCCTCGGTGAGGGCGATCGGGTCGACGCGGTGCTCGCGATCGACGTCTCGAACAGCATGCGCGGAGGTCCTCTGAGCACGGCATTGGCCGCCGCGCGTACCTTCGTCGCGGGCGTCCCCGCATCGATGCCGCTCGGCGTCGTCACGTTCTCGGACGAGCCCACGATCCTGTCGCCGTTGGCGGTGGATCGAGCGTCTGTTCAGCGAGCGGTGTCGTCGATCGGGGACTCGACGTCGGCGGGGACGGCGCTCTTCGATGCGGTTGCAACCGCCGTGGCGATGTTCGACACCGAGTCCAACGTCCAACACAACCTCATCCTCGTCACCGACGGTCGGAACACGACGGGAGATGCCGACCTCGCCGGAGCGGTGGAGGCGGCCCAGGCCGCCGACATGCACGTCTTCACGATCGGGCTGGCGGGACCGGCGACCGACGAGGCGACGCTGCGCACCCTGGCGCGCAGCACGGGAGGGACCTACGAGGCGATCTCGCCAGATGAGCTCGGCGCCGTCTATGCGGGGCTCGCACGCGAGTTCACCAGCCAGTACGTGGTGGAGTACCGCTCGAAGGCGCCACTCGGGACGGCGATACAGACGTCCGTGCACCTTCCCATCGGGTCGGCGTCGGTCGGGTTCTTGGCGCCGGGCGCGTCCGGACTTGGGACCGAGACCCAAGCGATCGCCCAGCCGCCAGGGTTCTGGGCCGGGTCTGCCGGGATGGGTCTCATCGCCCTGCTCACGTTCCTGACGGTCGGAGCTCTCGGTCTGACATCGCTGCGGCTGGATGCTCGGCGCAGACGCCAACGGCAGCTGCGCTCGCGACTGATATCGCAGTCCGTCGACCACGCCTGGGACGCGGAGCCTGCCACGGGGGGCGACCGGCGCGCGCGCATGCCGAACCAGCTCACGCACGTCGCCGATCGCTTCGTGGGCCGGAGCAGCACAGGCCAGCGGCTCGCCCGCCGGCTCGAGCATGCCGGATGGGCGATCGGAAGCGGCGAGTTCCTGACGATCGTCTTCATCGTCGTGCTCATATTGGGTGTCCTCGGCTTCGTCCTCGCGAGCGCGCTCGGGGCACTCGCCGGAGTCGTGCTCGGGGCGTTCGCGCCGTTCGCCTTCCTGTCGAACGCGGCAGGTCGGCGGCTGGCGGCGATCCAGGGTCAGCTTGCGGACACGCTGATGGTCATCGCGAGCTCGATGCGCGCGGGTCACAGCTTCCTGCAGTCCCTGGACTCAGCGGCCAAGGAGATCGACCAGCCCGCGGCGGGAGAGTTCGGACGCGTGCTCCGTGAGATCCGGCTCGGCCGTGACACCGATGACGCCCTCGAGGCGCTGGTCGAGCGCGTTGGGAGCCAGGACCTCGAATGGGCCGTGACCGCGATCGAGGTCCAGCGCAAGATCGGCGGGAACCTCGCCGAGGTCCTCGAGACCGTCGCGAACACGATCCGCGAGCGGGACACGCTGCGACGGCAGATGCGGGTGCTCTCGGCGGAGAGCAGGATCTCCGTCGTCGTGCTGACGGTGTTGCCGATCCTCATCGCGATCTATCTGATGATCGTCAACCCGCAATACCTGCGGATCCTCACCACGACGACGGCGGGCAAGATCATCTCCATCTCCGCACTCGCGCTGATGGGGATCGGGTACCTGTGGATGAAGAGGATCGTGAGGCTCGATGTCTGAGCAGGCGTATGTCGCGTTCGCGGTTGTCGGCACCTTCGCCGCCGTGCTGCTCGCCGGCGTGACGGTGGTCACCGTGTCGCGCACCCGCCGATCGGCCCACGTCTTGCAGGGCCAGCTCGAGAGCGCGGGGATCCAGGCGGTGCACGCAGGTGCTGGTGCGTCCTTCTCCGAGCGCGTCATCGAACCGGCGATCACGAGGTTCTCCAGCGCCGCGGCGCGCATCACGCCCGCCGGCCTCCGAAGGGGCATCTCTCGACGCCTCGTGCTCGCCGGCAGTTCGGGACGGTGGACAGCCGAGGCGTTCCTCGCCATGCAGCTCGCCATCACGCTCGGGTTCGCCGTGCTCGGATACGTCGTCGGGATGACCGGCGACGCGCACATCCTCGGACCCTTCTGGATCCCGCTGCTGGCGTTCGTCGCCTACGTGGCTCCGGTAGCGGCGCTCGACCGAAAGGCGCAGAACCGACAGGAGCAGATCCGCCGGATGCTGGCCGACACGATCGATCTACTCACGATCAGCGTCGAGGCCGGCCTCGCCTTCGATGCCGCGCTGCTCCACGCGCGTCGTTCCATGAAGGGGCCGCTCTCGGAGGAGATCGGACGCATGCTCCACGAGATGCAGCTCGGGATCAAACGAAGCGACGCGATGCGGAATCTGTCCGATCGGACCAACGTCCAGGAGCTGCGGAGCTTCGTACTCGCGATGGTGCAAGCCGACGTCTTCGGGGTCAGCGTGGCGAACGTGCTGCGCTCCCAGTCGCACGAGCTACGGACCAAGCGACGCCAGCGCGCCGAGGAGCGCGCGATGAAGACGCCGGTCAAACTGCTCTTCCCGATGATCGGCTGTATCCTCCCGGCCCTGTTGGTACTGGTGGTGGGACCCGGAGCGATCCGAATCGCGCACGTGCTGTTCTAGAGGGTGCTCGCGAATACAGCGCAGAGCAAGTGGCTCATGGGCGTCAAGCGATCAGCAGCATGAAGTTCCTCACCACATCTACCTTCTCGTTCCAGTCGTTCCAGAACTGGCAGAGCGAGTTCGTGGCCGTCGGCAATATCGTCGTGTTCACGATTTTCCTCCGACAGCGAGGTTCCCTCGAATCGAAGCCTGTGGCTGCCTCTCACCAGGAGACTGGCGGATGAAGAACAGCGGTACGCTCGTAAGCTGCGATCAACGGGGCTGAGCGGACTCCCGAGCCCGGCGGATCTGATCCGCGTGGTCGTGGGCGTGGGCCGCGTAGATCTCGAGCCAC
>DASUMC010000223.1:0-30606 GCA_036277855.1 Actinomycetota bacterium | reverse complement strand
GAAGAACTTCACCTGGCCGTTCGGGACCCACGTCTGCGTCGCCGAGGTCGACACCGAGACCGGCTTTGCGCAGCTGCTCCGCTACGTGGCGGTCGACGACTGCGGGGTCGTGATCAACCCGATGATCGTCGACGGGCAGGTCCACGGCGGCATCGCCCACGGGATCGCGGAGGCCCTGTACGAGGAGGTCATCTACGACGAGGCGGGCAACCTGGTCACCGGAACGCTGACGCAGTACCTCGTGCCGTCGGCGGCCGAGATGCCCGCGTTCGAGCTCGACCGCACGGAGACTCCCTCGCCGACGAACCCGCTCGGCGTCAAGGGGATCGGCGAGGCCGGAACGATCGCGGCCCCGCCGGCGGTGATCAACGCGATCGTGGACGCGGTGTCGCATCTCGGCGTGACCGAGATCGGCAAGCCGGCGACGCCCGAGCGCGTGTGGAAAGCCATCCGCGACGCGAGGGGGGGTGCGGCATGATCCCGGCGCCCTTCGAGTACCGGCGAGTGGACTCGGTCGACGAGGCGATCCAGGCGCTGTCCGATGGAACGGAGGCGAAGCTCCTGGCGGGCGGTCACTCGCTCCTGCCGTTGATGAAGGTCCGCCTGGCGAGGCCGTCGTTGCTCGTGGACATCTCGCGGCTGCAGGACCTGAAGTACGTGAAGGAGGAAGGAGACCGGGTGGCGATCGGTGCGCTCACGCGGCACCACGACGTCGCGAACAGCGAGGCCCTGCAGGAGCTGTGTCCCATCGTGTCCTACGCGGCGGGCGAGATCGGCGACCCGCAGGTCCGCCACGTCGGGACGATCGGTGGTTCGGTGGCGCACGCCGACCCGGCCTCGGACATGCCGAGCGTGCTCACGGCCCTCGACGCCGAGATGGTCGTCCGGGGGCCCGGGGGCGTTCGGAACGTCGGGGCGGGCGACTTCTTCAAGGGCCTGTTCGAAACCGACCTGGCGACCGACGAGGTCCTGACGGAGATCCGCGTCCCCAAGACGACGGGTCGCGGTTGGAGCTATCTGAAGTTCCAGCGCCGCGCGCAGGACTGGGCGCTCGTGGCTGTCGCCGCGCTCGCGCAGAACGGCGCGGGGCCCTCGGTCGCCCTCACGAACATGGCGGACCGGCCGATGCGAGCCGCGGGCGTGGAGGAGGAGCTGGCCGGGGGCGCCGATCCGGCCGCGGCGTCGGAGCGAGCCGCGGAGGGGACGAGCCCGCCGAGTGACGCGTTCGCGAGCGCCGAATACCGCCTGGAGCTGGTGAAGGTGCTGGTGCGCCGAGCCCTCGAGGAGGCGCAGGCACGATAGACGTCGGGGAGACGCCCCGCACGGCAGACCGAGGCCGGGCGCGTCGCGCCCGGCCTCGGTCTTTGACGCTCGCTCGTGGGTCTGCCTAGATGGGTGGATGTTGAGGGTGCTCGCGCAGGACCGCGGGTTCGGGGATTGGTTCGCGGACGTGGGCCTGCCGATCGTGCTGACGGTCGTCGCTGCGGTGGTCACGACGCTGATCCTGCGCGTGATCGTCGGACGGTTCCAGCGCAAGCTCGAGCAGGCGCCGCACCTTTCCGAGGCGGGCAACCTGCAGCGCGCTGCCACCCTCGCGCACGCGCTCTCCGCCACCTTCGTCGTGGTCGTGTGGGTGGTCGCCGGGATGCTGATCCTCAATTACATGGATGTGCCTCTCGCCCCGTTCATCGCGAGCGCCGGGATCGTGGGCGTGGCGCTGGGGTTCGGCGCGCAGAGCATCGTCAAGGACACGCTGACCGGGTTCTTCATCCTGCTCGAGAACCAGTTCGGCGTCGGCGACATCGTCGAGATCCGCACGCCGGCGAACCCGATCCTGGGGCGAGTGGAGTGGCTCACGCTGCGGGCGACCGCGCTCCGCGCGTACGACGGGACCCTGCACATCGTGCCGAACGGCAACATCGTGCTCGTGAGCAACAAGTCGCGAGGGTGGGCCCGCGCGATCGTCGACACGCACATCGCGTACGGCCAGGACCCGGAGCAGGTGCGCGGCGTCTTGGACGAGCTCTTCGACGAGTTCCGCGACGAGCTGCGGAAGGACGCTGAGATGAAGGCGTGGGTCATGGACGGGCCCTCGGTGCTCGGCGTCGAGACGACGAACGATCGCGACGTCGTGATCCGGGTCGTCGCCGAGACGAAGCCGTCGAAGAAGATCGATGTCGAACGCCTCCTGCGCGCCCGCATCACCCGGCGTCTGGCCGAACGCGGGATCCGGGCCCCCGTCCTCGCCGCCCCCCCGCCGGCCGCGCCCGAGGCGTAGGCCTCGCCGACGCTCGCTCGGCCGGGCGGCCGGTAGGCTTTCGGCACGATGGGTCGGATGCCGTTCGGCGAAGTCGAGTCGCTCCAGGAGGGCCTCGCGCGCGAGCACTACCTTGCCGACCGAGGCCTTTCCACGGCGATCTTCCTCGCCGTGTCGCTCGACAAGCCGCTGCTGCTCGAGGGCGAGGCCGGCGTGGGCAAGACGGAGGTCGCCAAGGTGCTCGCCTCGCTGCTGGATCGCGAGCTGATCCGGCTCCAGTGCTACGAGGGCATCGACGCGAGTCAGGCTCTCTACGAGTGGAACTACTCCAAGCAGCTGATCGCCGTCCGCGCGATGCAGGACGTGACCGCGGAGGCCAACGTGGAGGACCTGTTTGGCCCCGAGTACCTCGTCGAGCGCCCGCTCCTCGCTGCCATCCGCGCCGGCTCGAAGGCCGTCCTGCTCGTCGACGAGCTCGACCGCGCCGACGACGAGTTCGAGGCCTTCCTGCTCGAGGTCCTGTCCGAGTTCGCGGTGACGATCCCGGAGATCGGGCGCGTGGCCGCGGAGGAGCCGCCCGTGGTCATCGTGACCTCGAACCGCACGCGCGAGCTCCACGACGCGCTCAAGCGCCGGTGCCTGTACCACTGGATCGATCACCCGGCGCTCGACCGGGAGATCGAGATCATCCGCGCCCGCGCGCCCGAGGTCCCACGGGCCCTGGCGCGCGACGTCGCGTCCGCCGTGAGCCGGCTTCGCGGGTTCGACATCGCCAAGCGCCCCGGCGTGGCCGAGACGATCGACTGGGCGAACGCGGTCTCGTTCCTGGGCGCCGAGCACCTGGACGAGGAGATCGCCGCGGCGACGCTCGGCGCCGTGCTCAAGGATCACGACGATCAGCAGCTCGCGGTCGACCGTCTGGGCGAGGTCGTCGATGGTCGCGAACGCCCCTGACCCCGACGCGCTCGAGCGCCTGATCGGCTTCGGGCGCGACCTGCGGCGCCGCGGCCTGCCCGTGGGCACCGGGCGGATCGTCACGTTCTGCCGGGCCGCCGGGGCTCTCGGGCCGCTCGAACGCGACGACCTGTATTGGGCCGGACGATCGTCGCTGATCTCGCGCCCGGAGGACGTCGAGACGTTCGACGAGGCGTTCGCCGCGTGGTTCGGGACGGGGTTACGTCTCGAGCTCCCGATGCCCGGCTCGCCGTCGGAGGTCGAGGGCATGGTCGAGGACGAACGCGCACTCGAGGGGGGGGATCTCGACGATCGCGTGATCGCGCGGGAATGGCACGAGCTCGAGGAGGACGCGCTCACCGACGGCGAGGCATCGATCAGGATCGTGGCGAGCGCCGCCGAGAGGCTTCGCGAGAAGTCGTTCGGCGACCTGACGGAGGGGGAGCGCCTGCGCGTGTCGCACCTGATCCGCAAGCTCGCGCTCCAGCTGCCGATGCGACACACGCGCCGCTACCGGGCCGCGCCGTCCGGCGCGCGGTTCGACGTGCGCCGAACGCTGCGCCGCTCGCTGCGCACGCAGGGCGAGCCCTTCGAGCGCGCGTGGCGCGACCGTGGGCGCCGAACCCGTCCGCTGGTGCTGATCCTCGACATCTCGGGCTCGATGGCGCCGTACTCGCGGGCGCTGATGCAGTTCGCGTTCGCCGCGATGGCGGCCGGCAGGCGCGTCGAGGTCTTCTGTTTCGGGACCAGGCTGACCCGCGTCACGCGGACGCTCCGCACGAAGGATCCCGACCGCGCCCTTCGCGAGATCGGCCGCCTCGTGGAGGACTGGGAGGGTGGGACCCGGATCGGGGCGTCGCTCAAGGAGCTCGTGGACGGCTGGAGCCAGCGCGCGTCGATCCGCGGCGCGGTCGCCGTGATCTGTTCCGACGGGCTCGAACGCGGGGAGCCCGACCTGCTGCGCGACCAGATGGCCAAGCTCCGGCGGCTCGTCCACAGGATCGTCTGGGTGAACCCACTGAAGGGGAGCCCGCACTACGAGCCGCTCGCGCGCGGGATGGCGGCGGCGTTGCCCTCGATCGACGAGTTCCTGCCGGGGCACAACCTCGAGAGCCTCGAGGAGCTGTCCCGAGCGCTCGCCGACTAGCATCGACGCCGTGGACGAGCCGGGGCGATCCAGCGGCCGGGTCCGGC
The DNA here is from genome assembly GCA_036277855.1 of Actinomycetota bacterium. GTDB lineage: Bacteria > Actinomycetota > UBA4738 > UBA4738 > HRBIN12 > DASSJM01. The sequence continues at coordinate 26,201 of DASUMC010000223.1, read as the reverse complement.
GGATGGGCCGGCTGACCGAGCCGGCCGCGGAGGGTCTCCTCACCTATGGGGAGTACCTCGCCGTCCCCGAGCTGATCTCGCTCCAGCGGCTGCGCTCGGATCCCCCCGTGCACGACGAGCTGTTGTTCATCGTCGTGCACCAGGCGTACGAGCTGTGGTTCAAGCAGCTGATCTTCGAGCTGGAGTCGGTCCGCGACCGGATGCTCGAGAGCGACGCCGAACGCGCGCGCCACTATCTGACGCGGGTCCATGCCATCGAACGCGTGCTGATCGACCACATCCAGGTGCTCGAGACGATGACCCCGCAGGACTTCCTCGAGTTCCGCTCGCTGCTCACCCCGGCCTCGGGCTTCCAGTCGGCGCAGTTCCGGGAGGTGGAGTTCCTCTCCGGGCTCAAGCAGCCCGGGTATCTCCGCGACCTCGCCGCCTCACCCGACGAGCTCGAGCGGCTGGCCCGGCGGCTCGACGAGCCGACGGTGTGGGACGGCTTCGTCGCGCTGCTCGAAGGCCGCGGGTTGCCGATGCCTGGGGACGACGAGGAGGCACGGCGCGCGAGCCTGCTGCGGATGGCCCGCGACGCCGAGCACGCCTCGCTGTTCGCCGTGGCGGAGCGGCTCCTCGACCACGACGAGGGCTTCGCGCAATGGCGGTACCACCACGTGCTGATGGTCGAGCGCGAGATCGGCGCCAAGCCGGGGACGGGCGGATCCGCGGGGGTCGAGTATCTGCGGTCGACGCTCGGGAAGCGCTTCTTCCCCGAGCTGTGGGGGTTGCGGAGCTACCTCTGACCGCGGTCCGGCCGTCGCAGCGGCCCGCCGCGCCGACCCTTCGCGGAGTCCTCGATGAGCGTCGCAAGGCGTCGCTCGCGGGCCTCGAGCCGTTTCGCGCTCATCACCCAGTAGCGTGCCGTCGCCTTGTAACCCTCGGGCTGGGCGTCGAACCAAGCCCAGGCGCCCTTGTTCGCTCGGAAACGGCGCTCGAACCCTCGGTCGAGTCTCACCTCGTACCGTTGCTCGTACGAGTACACGGCCGTCCTGTCCTCGCGGCGCTGGTCGAACGCACGCCGTCCTGCTGGCTGGACGCGTCCCTCGTCCTCGAGCTCGTGGAATCGTCGTGTGTTCCTCGCGCTCCAGTTGCTGTTCGGCGTCCGCGGTGTGATCCGGTTCATGTAGCTCTGCTCGTCGATGCCGCGCCGAGTCCCGTCGATCCAACCGAAGCACAGGGCCTCGTCCACGACCTCCGACCACGTGATGCTGGGGCGGCCGGAGCCCTTCTTGTAGAGCCCGATCCATAGCTCGGTGGCGGCGTCGTGGTGCTCGTCCAGCCACGCGCGGAGCTCCCGGCGGGTCGCGAAGAAGGTGGGCTTCATGCTCGCGTTCGGACGTACCCGTCGATCAGCTCGAGCAGTCGGTCCCGGCCGAAGGAGTCGTCGTGGCCGCCGTGCACGATCCGGACCGGGACCTCGCGCAGCCGTTGCATGCTGCGGACGTAGTCGGGGATGTCCGACTCGGGGAGCTCGTCGAGCAGGATGCCGCTCTCGTACACGCAGTCGCCCGAGAACAGCGTGCGGGTCGCCTCCTCCCACAGCCCGAGCTCGCCCGGCGTGTGGCCCGGCAGGTGCAGGACCTCGAAACGTCGATCCCCCAAGTCGATCTCGTCGCCCTCCTCCACGACGCGGGTCGGGGTCACGGCCGGCACCGCGTAGGACGCGAGCTCGTAGCCCTCACGCGGAAGCGCGATGAGCAATGAAGGAGGCGGGTCGTACCCCGAGAGCTCCTCGGGCGGGTAATCCTCGATCACGAGCGAGGCGAAGCCGTCCGCGTTCGCGACCGCATCGGCGTCGTCGCGGTGCACGACGATCTCCTCGAACTCGTGCAGCCCACCGGTGTGGTCGAAGTGCCGATGCGTCGCGACCGCGATCGTCGGCCGTTCGAACACGTCGGCCAGCTCGGCCCGCAGCGACCCGATCCCCAGGCCGGTGTCGACGAGGAGGTCGCGGTCGCGCCCTCGGACCAGGAACAGGTTCGCCTGCAGGAAGGGGTCGACGTTCGGCTCGTGGATGCGCAGGACGCCGTCGTCGACCGTCTCGTGCTCGAACCATCTGTCGGCCACACGCACGCGCGCGATGCTAGCGGCTTGACGCGGCGGTCCCCGCCGGGATAGGACCGCTCCCACGCGTCGAAAGGAGGGTCCGGATGGCGACCGATCTGTCGATCTCGCTGCCCGACGAGCCGGGTGGGCTCGCGAAGGCCGCGAAGGCGCTCGGGGCGGCCGGGGTGAACGTGGAGGGCATCGCGGGTCTCGGGGGTGGCGGCCACGGGCACGTCCACCTGCTCGTCGAGGACGCGGGCGCCGCCCGGACCGCGCTCGAGGGCGCTGGGGTCACGATCGAGGGAGAGCGCGAGGCGGTGGTCGTCGACGTCTCGAGCGAGGACCGTCCCGGCAAGCTGGGCGACCTCGCGCAGTCGATCGCGGACGCCGGCGTGAACCTCGCCGCCTGCTACGTGGCTTCCCGGTCCCGGGTCGTGTTCTCGTCCGACGATCCGGCGGGGTTGCGCTCGGCGCTCGGGGCGTGAGCCCCACATGACGGGTTGACTTGTCGGGGGAGCGGGCGTAGACCGTGCCCTGGACGGACCGAACAAGGAGGTGCCGATGAAGGACCTCACGGTCTCCCTCGAGGACCGGCCTGGGACCCTTGCAGATCTTGGCGAGGCGCTCGGGAAGGCCGGGATCAACATCGAGGGACTCTGCGCCGTCAGCAGCGAGGGACGTGCGATCGTCCACCTGCTGATCGAGGACGCCGCAGCGGCTCGGGCGGCGCTCGAGGGCGCCGGCATCAAGGTCGAGGGCGAGGCCGAACCCCTGGTCTCCGAGTTCCCCGCGGATCGGGTCGATCGCCCCGGTGCGATGGGTGAGATGGCCCGCGCCATGGCCGACGCCGGCGTGAACATCCAGGTCGCATACCTCGCGACCAAGAACCGCTCCGTCGCGGTCACGAGCGACAACGCGAAGGCGCGTCAGGCGCTCGGGATCTGAGACGGCCCGCCGGGGGCGGCCGGGGCCGCCTCCGGTGACGCGGCCGCGTACGCGCGGTCCAGGATCTGGATCGGATGCAGCACGTTCATCGGCGATCCGATCTCGCGCAGACCGGCCACGAACTGCATCGTGCACCCGGTATTCGCGCTCGCGACGACGGCGGCGCCCGTCGACGCGACCGCTTCCGCCTTCCGGCGGCGGAGCTCGGAGGACATCTCGGGCTCGAGCACGTTGTAGAGTCCGGCGGCCCCGCAGCAGACGTCACCGCCCGGGACGTCGAGTACCTCGATACCCTCGACCGCCCGCAGCAACGCGCGCGGCTGCTCGCGGAGATGCTGCACGCGAAGCGCATGGCACGCGTCGTGGTAGGCGACGCGCTCGAACCCCGGCCGGCCCGTCGGCGGGCGAACGAGCCCCTCGTCGTGCAGGAGCTCCATCACGTCGTGGACCTTGCTCGCGAACGAGCGTGCCTCGTCGGTCGCGATCAGGTCGCCGAGCTCCTGCAGATGCGCGCCACACCCCGCCGCGTTCGTCACCACGACGTCGACGCCTTCGAACGCGCGCAGGTTGCGCTCGGCGAGCGTTCGAGCGGTGTCGATGCGACCGTGGTGTGCCGCGAGCGCCCCGCAGCACGCCTGGTCGCGTGGAACGACGACGCGCCAACCGTTGCGCGCCAACACCCTGATCGTGGCGCGGTTCACCTCGCGGAACCACCGGTCCTGCACGCACCCGCTCAGCAGTGCGACGGTGCCCCGCTCGTCACCAACCGGCTCGGTCACCGCCGGCAGCCGGCGGAACAGCTCGGAGCGCTTCGGCGTGAGCGCGCGGACGCTGCGGGGGAGCGCGACACGTCCGATCGGCTGGAGCGCCGCGAGCAGCCACAGGACCTTCTTGCGCGGCAGCGCGACGTCGAGCCCGAGCCACCGCAGGAACCTGGCCCGCCGGGTACGGAGCGGCTCGATCTGGACGCGAGCGCGCTCCATCATCCGACCGAACGGCACGTGCGACGGGCAGACGTCCTCGCACGCTCGGCACGCGAGGCAGAGGTCCATGAAGCGCGCGAACGCCTGGTTGGGCTGGGCGAGCCCGTCCGCGACCGAACGCATCGCCGTGATCCGCCCGCGTGGAGATGCCGACTCCTCACCGGTGACCCGGTACGTGGGGCAGTGGGGCAGGCACAACCCGCAGGCGACGCAGGCGGCCAGGTCCTCGTCGGCAGGCGCGTCGACCGGGAGCGGCCACGCGGGCTCGCGCCCCGGCGGCGGGCCGACGAAGCGAACCCCATCGGGCATCTCCGCTCCGAGCACGCGGCTCGAAGGAAGGACTTCATCGGGCGGCGCCACATGCCGATGGTATCCCCAGGGCGCATCGGCGCCGACGGGTACCGATCCGCCTGGGGACGATCTTCGGGGAGGGCGTGTGCAGACACCGACGAGGCCGAGCGGCCTTCCGAACCCCCCCGAGCCCGTGTCGGCGTCCGGGCCGGGTCGCCCGCCGCGCAGATCCAGGGTCGCCCTGGTGGCGGGTCTCGTGGCGTTCACGCTGGTCGCCGCCCTGCTGATCGTCGTCATGGTCCTCGGAGGGGAGGAGGGATCGGGCGTCCGATCCCCTCGAGGCGTCGACCCCGAGGAGCAGCCACCCGCGCTCGCTCCGCCCACCTCCGCCGAGGCCTCCGCGCGGCCGTTCGTCGTCATGCTGCGGTGGGCGGCGCCGGAAGGCGAAGCCGATCAGTTGGTCGTCTACCGGGACGGGGACCGCCTGGCAACCCTCGAGCCGAACCGGACGCGGTTCGTGGACGACTCGGTCCTGCCGGCGGTCCGGTACACGTACGTCATCGAAGCCGTCCTGGACGGGGATACCTTGAAGAGCGACCCGATCCGGGTGAAGACCCCGCCCGCCTCGCTCGGGATGGCCCGGCTGGAGGGAACGTTCACGGTGGACCTTCGCGACATGTCCCACTACGGCTTCTCCTCGTTCCCCGGCGACATCCAGTCGGGCTGGAGGTTCAAGCCGAAGTGCCGCCGGGGCGCCTGCGACGTCACGTGGAAGGACGCGCAGGGTGTCGCCCTCGCGGGCGTGCTGGAGAACACGGGCCCGCGATACGAGGGAACGGCCACCACCCGCCTCGCGTCGTGCGGGGACCTGCGAGGATCGGGAACCGTCACGGTCAAGATCGAGGTCGTGAAGGCCGCAACGGTTCGGGACGCGTGGCGCGCGACGAAGATCGTCGGCACGTTCCTCGAACGCTTCCCCGCACAACTCGGATGCGTGGCCTCGGGAGCCGACTACCAGATCACCGGCACGCTGATCGCCTGACTTCGGCCACTCGGGCGGGAGTGGCCGACAACGGTCGGGTCAGCCGTGGCGGAACGCATCAGACGGTGCGCCGCAACCTTGCGACGAGAACGCCCGGCACCTGGGTGTACACGAAGCCGGACGTCCCCTGCCTCCCGTGTTCGGCATCGACGAGCGGCTCCTCGAGCCCGTCGAGAGCGAACCTGTGGTCGAAGAACGGCTGCAGGATCATCCAGAGCGGCCGATGGAAGTACCACTGCTCGACCGGCTGGTCGGGGATGGCGACACCCTTCTCGGAGGAGGATCGCGAATACGAAGACACCTTCACCGAATAGATCTCCCTGAGACCGCCTTCCATATCGGACTCGACCATGGGGCGCACGTCCCCGGAGTTGAACGCAGGGTGCAGCGTCGAGAAGACGAAGCGTCCAGCAGGTGTTAGGAGTCGAGAGGACGCCGCCACCATGGGCTCGATGGATTCCATATCCATGATCGCCATGTTGCTGACGACCGCATCGAACGACCCCGGCTCACCGAGAGCGAGGATGGCCGCCTCGTCCATGGCGTCCGCGCGCCGGTAGTCGATGTCTCCGCCGTGCACTCGCGCTCGCTCGAGCATCCCATCGCTGAAGTCGACGGCCAGGACTTGCCCGCCGAGCTCAGACATCCGGCGTGCGAACTCGCCGTTCCCGCATGCGATCTCGAGAACCCGTTCTCCGGGTTGGAGCCGAAGGAGCCGTTCGACGGCGGGCTGGATGAGGTGTCGCTGCCACGTCAACCCCGCTTCCATGCGCTCGTCCCAGAAGGCGGCCAGCTCATCCCAGGTGGAGCGAACCTCATCGTGAAGGTTGCGGTCCTCGCGCACGGCGCCGAGCCTAGAGCATCGCCCGGGTGTCCGCCGGTGAGTGCGATCAACCGCGTGGCCCGATGAAGGGGCGATAGCGGTCACGGCACTCGGGCATCTCGACGAGCACCGCCCGGGGGCCATTTTTTCCCGAACTCGATCTGGAAGGACGCTGGTGGTACTTCCACCGGAAGTCGGCACCCTGGCGAAAGCCAGGCTTGCTTGGGCCCGATGGCTCGTGTCACCCTCCGCGCCGGTGGACAGACTCTTTGTCGCGAGGCACGCCGAGAGCGAATGCAACGTGAAGGGCCTCATCAACGCCAACCCTTCGTCTGAGCGCTCGCCTCTGACAGCCCGGGGACGCCTTCAGGCTCGCTCACTCGCGGATCGCCTCGCGACTTCCAAGGTCGAGGTCTGCGTGACCAGCGAAACGCTCCGTGCGGTGCAGACGGCGGAGATCGTCGCCAAAGCGTTTTCGATTCCGGTCGTCAGAACGTCGCTACTCGATGACCCGCCAGCCGGAATCTTCGAGGACGGCCCAGTGGAAGCGTTTGCCGATTGGATGAACGCATGCGATGCCGATACACCCGTGCCAGGGACGACCGTGACGCTTCGTGATTCGGCCCGTCGATACTTTGACGCTGTGGGCCTCATGCTCGAACGACCGGAAGGTACTGTGCTCATCGTTGCACACGCACCAGTCCTACGCTGGATCGTCCAGGCCGTACAGAAGCGAAACGACCCACTGGACTATCGGCAACCTTTGTTTCCGCATGCGGACCCCGTGGAGGTCGATGTGACGGCCCTCCGGCAGCGTCTGGCGTCTCTTGCGTCTGATCCGTTTGAGGTTCTATCGGGTTCGAAAGAGATTGGACACCCTAGCGGTCAATGAAATCTCTTCGAAGTCCCCAGGACATCGAGACTCTGCCGTTCCTGGAGGCACATCCCGTGCGCAGCGTTCGTGAGCAGGGAGGTCGCGACCGGCTAGCATCCTCGGGTCATGTCGAAGATCCGACCCTCTCGTAGGGCCTCCTCGTTCACCGAGTCGGTCATCCGGGAGATGACGCGGCTCTCGGTGGCGCACGGCGCGATCAACCTGTCACAGGGCTTCCCCGACTTCCCCGCACCCGAGGAGATCAAGGAAGCCGCACGACAGGCCATCGCCGACGACATCAACCAGTACCCGATCACGTGGGGCGCCGAGCCGTTCCGAGCTGCCATCGCCGAGACGTATCGCACGCGCTACGACATGACATGGGTCGAGGCCGAGCGCGATGTGACGGTTACCTGCGGTTCGACCGAGGCGATGATCGCCGCCATGCTCGGCGTCCTCGACCCGGGGGACGAGGTGGTCGTCTTCGAGCCGTTCTACGAGAACTACGGGCCCGACACGATCCTCGCGGGCGCCGTGCCTCGCACCGTGACGCTCTCGCCGCCGGACTGGACGTTCGACGAGAACGAGCTCGCGGCCGCGTTCAATGCGCGGACCCGCGGCATCGTGGTCAATACGCCGAACAACCCGACCGGCAAGGTGTTCTCGCGCGAAGAGCTCGGCGTGATCGCCGAGCTGTGCCAGCGCTGGGACGTGGTCGTGTTCACCGACGAGATCTACGAGCACATCACGTACGACGGGTTCCGCCACGTGCCGCCGGCCGCCGTGCCCGGGCTCGAGGATCGGACCGTGACGATCAGCGCGCTCTCGAAGACCTACGCGGTGACCGGGTGGCGTGTCGGCTGGATCGTCGCCCCCGAGGTGCTGACCGGCGGGATCCGCTCGGTGCACGACTTCCTCACGGTGGCCGCGCCGGCGCCGCTGCAGGAGGCCGGCGTGGTCGCGCTCGGGATGCCCGAGTCGTTCTACGAGCGGCTCGCGGTGGAGTACCTCGAGCGGCGCGACACGCTGCTGCGGATCCTCGAGGAGACGGGGTTCGGCTCGCACCCGACGCGCGGCGCCTACTACGTGATGGCGGACGTGTCGCACCTCGGGATGGGCGAGGACGTCGAGGTCGCGAACCGGCTGACGAAGGACGTCGGTGTGGCCGTCGTGCCCGGCTCCTCGTTCTTCTCCCGTCCGGAGCTCGGGACGCATCTGGTGCGGTTCGCGTTCTGCAAGCGCGTCGAAACGCTCGAGGAGGCCGGGGCCCGGCTCCGCAAGGCGTTCGCCTAGGCCTCGGCGGCCTCCCAGCCCCGGCCGGGCGCGAGCACGCCGTTCGGATCGAACGCTTCCTTCAGCCGGCGCTGCACCTCGGGTGCCGCGACGGGCGCATCCCCGAGTCCACCGGGGCCGCGGAGGACCGGCGCGATCCCACCGATCGCGCGGACGCGGTCGCGGACCTGCACGAGCTCGCCGCTCGGCCACCCCAGCCCGACCCACGCGAGCCCGACGCCGGCGAGGGCGCCCCACGCGTCGCCGGCGATCGTCGCGTCGAGCTTCGACGGGGGGACCGCGGCCTCCACGACGACGGGCATCGCCTCCCACGGGCGTTCGAGCGGGAACGGCGCCTCGTCTTCGACGGCCGCGTCGGCGACCCGCCGGGCGTTCGAGGTCTGCTCCTCCACCTCCTCCGGCCACCCCTCGAGCCGCAGGTCGACCGTCCCCGGTGTTGCGAGGACGGCGGTCGAACCGTGCACGGCGTCCACGAGCTCCCGCGCGAGCGGGAGGTCGCCCCCGAACCGGAGCGTCCGCCGCGCGTGGGGGAGCGGTCGCACCTTGATCGCCACCTGCACGATCACGCCGAGCGTCCCGAGCGAGCCGACGACCAGCTTGTGGAGGTCGTATCCCGTCACGTTCTTCACCGTCCGGGCGCCGCTGCGCACCAGCCGGCCGTCCCCCGTCACGATCTCGGCCTCCAGCACCGTGTCGCGGAGCGCCCCCACCTTCAACCGTCGCGGGCTCGACGCGCCGCTCGCAAGCACCCCGCCGACCGTGGCGTCCGCGGGTGCGTCGCTGGGCCACTCCTGGCCGCCTTCGGCCAGGATCCGGTCGAGCTCGCCGATCCGCATCCCGGCCTCGACCACCGCGATCATCTCCGCGGGCTCGTAGGCCACCAGCCGGTCGAGCTGGGTCGTCCAGAGCTCGGCGTCGACCTCGGCCGGGTTGCCCTTGTCCACGTGCCGCCGCCCGCCGACCACGAGCAGGCGGCGTGCGGTCGCGTTCGCGTCGCGGACCGCCTCCACGACGCCGGCCCCGGAGGTCGGGTGGATCAGATCCACGATCCCTCCGGGAGGTCCGCGGCGGTGGCCGCGGCGTCCGAGCCGCGCGCCATCGCGAAGTCGCCGCACCGGGCCCCGTCCGGCAGCACCTTCTGCGGATTCATCCGACCCTCGGCGTCGAACGCCGACCGAACGCATGCCTGCGCCGAAAGATCCTCGGCGGAGAACACCAGCGGCATGAAGTCGCGCTTCTCGAGCCCGATCCCGTGCTCGCCGGAGAGCGCCCCGCCCGCGTCGACGCAGAGGCGGACGATCTCCTCGCTCGCCTGCAGGACGCGTTCGAGCGTTCCGGGCACGCCCCGATCGAAGGAGAGGAGCGGGTGCAGGTTCCCGTCGCCGGCGTGGAACACGTTCGTGACGACCAGCTCGTGGCGCGCCGCGATCTCGTACACGCCGGTGAGGACCTCGACGAGCCTGGTCCGTGGGACGACGCAGTCGTGGAGGTGGTAGTGCGGCGCGATCGTGGCCACGGCGCCGAACGCGTTCTTTCGCCCCTTCCAGATCAAGGCGCGTTCGACCTCGTCGATGGCGATCCGCGCGTTGCGGGCGCGGTTCGCGCGCGCCGCCGCCTCGACGGCGCTCGACTGTGCTTCGACCGCGGCCGCCGTGCCGTCGACCTCGACGATCAGGATCGCCGCCGCGTCGGTCGGGTAGCCGGCGTGCGCGAAACCCTCGGCCGCCACCACGATGCCGCGATCCATCATCTCGACGGCGGCGGGGACCACGCCGCTCGCGATGATCCCGCTCACGGTCGCCGCGCAGTCCTCGACGGTCGCGAAGTCGAACAGCATCGTCCGCACGGCGGGGGGGAGCGGCGTCAGCCGAACGCACACGGCCGCGACGACCCCGAGCGTCCCCTCACTGCCCACCATGATCGCGCGCAGGTCGTAGCCGGCTGCCTCGGGAGCCTCCGAGCCCAGGCGAACGACGCCGCCGTCCGCGAGGACGACGTCGAGCGCGAGGACGTGGTTCGACGTCACGCCGTAGGCGAGGCAGTGGGGGCCGCCCGCGTTCGTGCTCACGTTCCCTCCGATCGACGAGGTCTGCTGGGACGACGGATCGGGCGCGAACGTGAACCCGTGCGGGCGGAGGGCGTTCGCGAGGTCGAGGTTCGAAACGCCGGGCTCGACCCAGGCCAGGCGGTCCTGCGGCCGGATCTCGAGGATCTCCGTCATCTTCGTCGTGACGACGACCAGGGCGTCGCCGATCGGCGTCGAGCCGCCGGCCAGGCCGGTCCCCGAACCCCGGGGGACGACGGGGAGTCCGTGGTGGGCGGCGACGCGGAGGCATGCGGCGATGTCGTCGCGAGACCGTGGGAACGCGACGAGCGCGCAGCCGCCCTCGACCATCGAGGCATCTCGCGCGTACAGGCGGAGCGCCAGCGGGTCCGAGAGCACCTCGCGGGCGCCGAGCGCGTCCTCGAGTGCCCGCCGGGCGCCCTCGACATCGGCCACGTTCCTAGGGTAGGCCTAGCGGGTGGCGACGTGGGCGGAGTTCGAGCAGGCGGACGCGCGGCTGGCCTCGTTCGGACGCGAGCGGCTGGACGGCCGCGTCTGCTTCCACGCCACCCTGCGCCGAGACGGCAGCCCTCGCGTCCATCCCGTCGAGCCGTGGGTCGCGGCGGGCCTGCTGATGGTTCGGTTCCGATGGCAGAGTCCGAAGGTGCGCGAGGTCGGCCGCGACGCTCGGTACGCGCTGCACTCCCCGATGGACAACCCGGACGGCGTGGGCGGCGAGTTCCTCGTCCGCGGATGGATGGAGCAGATCTCGCCCGACCATCCTGCGGCGATCGAGATCGCTCGGGCGACGCGGACGCCGCTCGCGTTCTACGCGCTCTCGGTGGAGGAAGCCGTCGGCACGACCTACGAGGGCCCGGACCGCGACCCGGTGTACCGGCGCTGGCGTTCGAGCTGAGCGATCAGGCGACGTGACCGGCGGCGCCGTCGGGGGTCGTGAGCGGCCGGCCCTGGTCGGCCCACTCCTCGAGCCCGTGTTCGAGGTTGTAGGCCTCCAACCCGCGCGCCCGCAGCATCAGGGTCGCGAGCTCGCTGCGGTTGCCCGAGCGGCAGACGACGACCGTGGTCTTCTCGGGATCGAGCTGGCCGGTCGCGCCCGCGAGGATCGTGTTCAGGGGGATGTGGATCGAGCCCTCGATCCGGCCGGCCTGCCACTCGTACGGCTCGCGGCAGTCGACCACCTGCACGTCGTCCAGGTGTTCCGCCAGACCGCTCGAGGTCGTCAGATCCGTCGCCACGTCACTCATCTCGATGCGAATCCTAGCAGCGGGGTGCGGAACGACCGGAAGAACGCGCGCTCAGCGCCCGAGCGCGCGCTCGAACGCGTCGAACGACTCCCGCTCGAAGAGCACGAACCGGACCTCCTCGACCCGGGTGTCGGCACCCCGCACGGCCCGGACGGCCACCGCGGCGGCCTCGTCGAGCGGGTAGCCGAACGCGCCGGTCGAGATCGCGGGGAAGGCCACCGTCCGCACTCCGAGCTCATCGGCGACCCGGAGCGACTGCGTGTGGCAGGAGGCCAGCTCGCCCGGGGGATCCGCGGATGCGGCGTAGACGGGTCCGACCGTGTGGATCACCCACCGCGCGGGGAGGTCGCCCCCGCCTGAGGCCACGGCCTGCCCTGTCGGCAGTCCGTCCGGGAAGGACGTCCGTCGGATCTCCCGACACTCGGCAAGGATCGAGGGTCCACCGGCGCGGTGGATCGCCCCGTCGACCCCGCCCCCGCCCAGCAGGGAACGGTTCGCCGAGTTCACGATCGCGTCGACGTCCTGAGCCGTGAGGTCACCCTCGAGGACCACGATGTCCGGAACGCCTTCCGCCGCCTTCTTCGGCACCCCGACATCGTAGGTTGTGATGCTGTGGATGCACGAGACCTCGCCGCGTCCGTGGCCGCCGTCTTGCTGCCGCACGCGAACGTGCGGGCGCTCGAGCTCGTCGGGTCGCGCGCCACGGGCTCGGCGACCCCACTCTCGGACTGGGACTTCGAGGTGGAGACGGACGACTTCGCCTCGGTGGCTCGCTCACTGCCCAAGCTGGTCGCGCCGCTCGACCCTCTCGCGCAGCAGTGGGATCGGATCAGCGATTACCCCTGCTACATGCTCATGCTGACCGGGCCCGTCAAGGTGGACCTCATCTTCCCCGGCGAACCGTACGAGTCGCTCCCGCCCTGGACGGTGACCCCGGACACACTCGACGGGATCGACCAGCACTTCTGGGACTGGATCCTGTGGCTCGCGTCCAAGCGTGAGAAGGGGAAGGACGAGCTGGTGCGGCGCGAGTTGGAGAAGATGACCGCGCACCTGCTCCGGCCCCTGGGCGCGGAGGCGGTGCGGGACTCGATCGACGCCGCGCTGGAGGGCTACCGCAAGGCGCGCGACGAACGGGAACGCGAGTTCGGGGTCCAGATCTCCCGACGCCGCGAGCGAGAGGTGCTGCCCGCCATCTCGAGCGGTTGATCGGGAACGACTCGACCAAGGCTCCGCTGTTGGGGTTGAATGGGATGTAGTCGCAGTGGCGTCAACCACGGCCGCGAGCCACGGGAGGAGTCAAGATGGCCGGGATCGTGATGGAGGATGTCTCCAAGGTGTTCGCAGACGGCACGACCGCCGTCTCGGACCTGTCGCTCGACATCAAGGACGAAGAGTTCATCGTGCTGGTCGGACCGTCCGGGTGCGGCAAGACGACCGCGCTGCGGATGGTTGCCGGGCTGGAGAGCATCACCCGCGGAACGATCGCGATCGGCGATCAGGTGGTCAACGCCGTGCCTCCGAAGGAGCGGGACATCGCGATGGTCTTCCAGAACTACGCGCTGTACCCGCACATGAGCGTCTACGACAACATGGCGTTCGGGCTCAAGCTGCGCAAGCTGCCCAAGGAGGAGATCGATCGCCGCGTTCGGCGGGCCGCCGAGATCCTCGGGCTGGAGGAGTACCTCCAGCGCAAGCCAAAGGCGCTCTCGGGTGGGCAACGTCAACGGGTCGCGATGGGTCGTGCGATCGTCCGCGAACCACAGGCGTTCCTGATGGACGAGCCGCTGTCCAACCTCGACGCGAAGCTGCGCGTCCAGATGCGGGCCGAGGTCTCACGCCTGCAGAGCGAACTCGGCGTCACCACGATCTACGTGACCCACGATCAGACCGAGGCGATGACGATGGGCGACCGCGTGGCGGTCATCAAGAAGGGCGAGCTGCAGCAGGTCGACGCTCCGCAGTTCCTGTACGACCATCCGGCCAACCTGTTCGTCGCGGGCTTCATCGGGTCACCGGCGATGAACATGGTCGAGGCCGATCTCGTGCGTGAGGACGGCGGGCTCTACACGGTGTTCGGCAGCACGAGGCTGCGCGTGGCCGATGAGGTGGTCTCGGAACGCCCCGGGATCCGCGCCTACGAGGGGCACCGTGTGATCGCGGGGATCCGCCCGGAGAACATGGAGGACGCCTCCATCATGCCGGTCATCCCGGAGGACCGGCGGATGAAGGTCGACATCGTCCTGCGTGAGGCGCTTGGGTCCGAGGTGTTGGTGCACTTCTCGGTGGACGCGCCCCCGGTCCTGACCGAGGACACGCGTGAGCTCGTGGGCGAGCAGAGCGGCCCCATGGCCCAAGCGAGCGTTATCGTCCAGGAGCTGGAGAAGGCCGTCCAGACCGGAACGTCGACGTTCGTCGCTGCGCTCGATCCGCGAACGCGCGCGGCCGAACGCCAGCCGCTCGAGCTCGCGGTCGACACCGGTCGCCTGCATTTCTTCGATCCGCAGACGGGGCTCGGTATCTACGGGGACGAGAGCTGAGTCCCACGCCCCCCCGATTCCCCGAGGGGTTCCTATGGGGGGTCGCGACCTCCGCGTTCCAGGTCGAGGGCGCCGTCGACGAGGACGGGCGAGGACCTTCGATCTGGGACACGTTCTGCAGGACACCGTCGAAGGTGCGTGGCGGGGATACGGGAGACGTGGCGTGCGACCAGTACCACCGGTACCCCGAGGACGTCGCGCTCATGGACGAGCTCGGGGTAGGCGCCTATCGGTTCTCCATCGCGTGGCCGAGGGTGCAGCCGGACGGCCGCGGACCCGGGAACCCCAGTGGGCTCGACCACTACCGCAGGCTCGTCGAGGAGCTGAACGGTCGCGGCATCGCCGCCGTCGTCACCTTGTACCACTGGGACCTTCCCCAGGCGCTCGAGGACGCGGGTGGGTGGCCGAACCGCGACACCGCCGAGCGGTTCGCCGAGTACGCCGCCATCGTGCACCGAGCGCTCTCAGACGGCGTGGCGCACTGGATCACGGTGAACGAGCCGTGGGTCGCGGCCTGGCTGGGGTACGGCGCCGGGGTGCACGCGCCCGGTCGCACCGATGACGGCCTCGCGCTCGCCGCCGGCCATCACCTGTTGCTCGCTCACGCCCTGGCCCGGGACGCGATCGGCGAACCGGTCGGGATCACGCTGAACCTGGAGCCCCATCGTCCGGCCTCGGAGGCTCCGCGGGACGCGGAGATCGCTCACCTGGCGGACCTGCACATGAACGCGCTGTTCCTGGATCCGCTGTTCGGGCGCGGATACCCCTCGGCGCTCATGGAACGCTACCGAGCCCTGTTCGACCGCGGGTTCGTGCACGAAGGAGACCTGGGCCGCATCGCCGGTCCCCTGTCGTTCCTGGGCGTCAACTATTACCGCCCGCACGCGATCACGACGGATGTCGATCGGTCCGATCGGACCACCGAGACCCCTGGATCGCTCGGCGGCTGGGACGTGGTGCCGCGCGGAACGCCGGTCACCTCGATGGGGTGGCCGGTCGAGCCCTCGGGCTTGCTGGAGCTGTTGCAGCGACTCCATAGCGAGTACTCGCCAACGCGGATCTTCCTCACCGAGAACGGGGCCGCGTTCGATGATGGGCCCGGACCGGACGGGGTCGTCCACGACGAGCCGCGGATCGCGTTCCTGCGCGACCACGTCGCCGCCGCGGGTCAGGCGATCGCGGCCGGGGTACCGCTGATCGGCTACCTCGTCTGGTCGCTGCTGGACAACTTCGAGTGGGCCGAGGGCTACGCGAAGCGCTTCGGCCTGGTCCACGTCGACTTCGAGACCCAGGTGCGGACCCCGAAGGCGAGCGCCCGCTGGTTCCAGGGGCTGGTCGAGAGCGGTTCCTCGCGGCCCGTTTGACCAGGCAGTCCGGGAGGGTCAGCGTGAGAGCGGAGCCCAGGCCGAGTTGACCTCGAATGACGTACATGGGGGAGAATGGGGCGGGAGAAAGGGGGCAAGCGATGAAGGCACTCAGGCTGATCGTGCCGTTCGCTGTGATGTTGCTGATCGCGGCGGCCTGTACGAGCGACGACGAGGGAGGCGGAGGAGAGACCGGCACCACCGGTGCCGCTCTGGAGGAGAACACTGGGACGGTGAACGTCCTGAACGCCATGGAGCCGAACGAGGGGGAGGCGGTCCAGGCGGCGGTCGATGAGAACCTCCAGAACGCCGACTACGCCGTCGAGATCGAGGCCTCGGCCGACTTCGAGGAGCAGTTCGCGATCCGCTCCGAGGGCGGCACGCTCGACATCGCGCTCGTGCCGCAGCCCGGCACCGTCCAACAGCAGGCGGAGGCCGGCACCATCGTGTCCCTCGAGGACCTGGGCATCGATGTAGGCGCGCTCCAGGAGGCGTACGGCGAGTACCTCTTCTCGCTCGTCGAGGTGGACGGAGAGCACTACGGCATCCCGACGAACGTGAACCTGAAGAGCATGGTGTGGTATCCGAAGGACGACTTCGACAAGGCCGGGTACCAGGTGCCCACGACGTGGGACGAGATGCTCGCGCTGAGCGACCAGATCGTCGCCGACGGCGGTACGCCATGGTGCGTGGGCTTCGAGTCCGGCGGCGCGACCGGATGGCCGGCCACCGACTGGATGGAAGACATCATGCTCCGGACCGCCGGCGTGGACACCTACGACCAGTGGGTCACGCACGAGATCCCGTTCAACGACCCGGCGGTGGCCGCCGCGGCCGAGGAGTTCGGGAACATCATGTTCACGGACGGGTACGTGCTCGGCGGAGCGGCCGACACGCCCTCGATCTCGTTCGGCTCGGCGCCGCTGCCGATGTTCGAGGACCCGCCGGGCTGCTGGCTCCACCGCCAGGCGACCTTCATCATCGGGGCCGCGCCGTTCCCCGAGGACGCGGAGGCGGGCGTCGATTATGACTGGTTCCCGCTCCCACCGATCGACCAGGAGGGCACGCTGTACGCCGGTGAATTCGCAGTCGTCGGGACCGCCGGTGCCCGTCCGGAGGTCGTCGACTTCCTGCAGCAGTTCTCGGACGCGCCGATCCAGTGCGCCCAGGGCGCCGACCCCGCGTCGTCGAGGATCTCGGCCAACATCAACGTCGGTCCCGACTGCTACGCGAACCAGATCCTGGCCGACTCGGCCGCCGTCCTGACCGACGCGATCGCGAACGACACCGGCCGGTTCGACGCCTCGGACCTGATGCCGGGCGAGGTCGGTGCCGGCAGCTTCTGGACCGGGATGGTGCAGTACATGCAGGAAGGCCCGGAGTCCCTGTCGTCCGTGTTGGAGGAGATCGAGTCGAGCTGGCCGTCCGGATAGGCGGCCACCCCGGGAGGTAGGAACGAGCCGGCGATGCTGGCTGCAACGGAGGGGGCGGCCGCAGGGCGGCCGCTCCTTCCAGTTTGCGGCGGTGGCTTCGACCGGGGGAGGATGCGACCGTGAGCGTCACGTCGGAACCGGCCTCCGCCCCCGGCCTGACCGGAGCTCCTCCGTCGCGCAGGTCCACCGGTGTGCTCGTGCTCCTGCTGCGGGTCGCGGTCGCGGTCGCGGTCCCCGTTGCGACGTTCTCACTCCTGTGGTGGACGTTCGAATTCCTTCGCGACGAAAACGCCAACCGGTTCATCGTGGTTGGGGTGGCCATCGCCGTGGGGGTGGGCGGCGTCTTCGTCCTGTACTGGGGGATGAACCGAGCGGTGGATCTGTTCCCCGCTCGAGTGCGCGAGAGCGTCCGGCCGTACGTCTTCGTCGGCCCCTGCCTCGTGATCCTCGCCGTGTACCTCGTCTACCCCGTGATCAACACGGTGCTGATCTCCTTCAAGGACGCGAACAGCCTGAGCTCCGTCGGCCTGGACAACTTCAAGTTCGTCTTCACGGACCCCGACATGCTGCGCGCGATCCGGAACACGGCCGGGTGGATCATCCTCGTACCGTTGGCCGCCGTCACCATCGGCCTGGTCTACGCGACGCTCGCGGACAGACTCCGTCGCGGCGAGGCCGTCGCCAAGTCCCTGATCTTCCTGCCGATGGCGATCTCGTTCGCCGGCGCCTCGATCACGTGGCAGCTGATCTACAGCTACCGCCCGCAGGGCTTCGGATCGAACATCGGCCTGCTGAATGGGATCATGATCGGTCTCGGCCAGGAACCCGTGAAGTGGCTGGAGCTGCAGCCCTGGAACAACCTGTTCCTGATGGTGATCATGGTCTGGATCCAAACCGGCTTCGCCATGGTGGTCCTCTCCGCCGCCATCAAGTCGATCCCGGACGAGATCATCGAGGCCGCGCGGATCGACGGGGCCTCGGAGTTCCAGGTCTTCCGCCGGATCATGGTGCCGAGCATCCTGCCGACGATCGTCGTGGTCACGACCTACATGGTGATCAACTCGCTGAAGGTCTTCGACATCGTGTTCGTGCAGCCGGCCAGCGCCGAGACGAACGGGACGGTGGTCGTCGCGGAACGGATGATCCGCTGGTTCTTCCAGCTCAACCACAACGGCCGCGCCGCGGCGATCGCTGTGGTGCTGTTCGCCGCTGTGATCCCGGTGATGGTGTGGAACATCCGCCGCTTCCGCGAAGAGGAGGCGATCCGGTGAGCTCGGCCACGGTCGAGGCGCCCCCGAAGGCGCCGGCCCACGCGCCGGAAGGGGATCAGCTGGAGGCGGCCGGCCGTGGAGGCTGGTTCGTCCGCATCACGATCGTCGTGATCGTGATCCTGTGGACGATCCCGACCCTCGGCGTGCTGATCACGTCCTTCCGGCCGGAGGATGCGGTGAACACCTCCGGGTGGTGGGAGGTGTTCACCCATCCGTTCGGGGCGACGGAGTGGACGCTCGAGAACTACCGGATCGCCCTGGACCAGGGCGGGTTCGGGAACGCGTTCCTGAACAGCCTGGCCGTGACGATCCCCTCCACCGTGATCCCGATCACGATCGCGGCGTTCGCCGCGTACGCGTTCTCGTGGATGGAGTTCCGCGGCCGGTACGTGCTGTTCGTGATCGTCGTCGGGCTGCTCGTGGTGCCGCTGCAGATGGCGCTGATCCCCATCCTGCGACTGTACACACAGGGGGCGACTCTGTTCGGTCGCGAGATCTTCCCCGATCTCAGCCTGCAGGGGACCTTCCTCGGGATCTGGCTGGCGCATGCGGGGTTCGGCTTACCCCTGGCCGTGTACCTGTTACGGAACTACATCGGCTCGCTGCCGTCCTCGATCATCGAGTCCGCGAAGATCGATGGCGCGGATCACTTCACGATCTTCTGGCGGCTGGTGGTTCCGCTGTCGGTCCCTGCGATCGCGGCGTTCGCCATCTTCCAGTTCCTGTGGGTGTGGAACGACCTGCTGGTGGCCTACGTGTTCCTCGGTGGCGCCGGCCAGAATATCGTCGTCACGGTCGCGCTGCGAGAGCTGGTGGGCTCGCGCGGCGAGAACTGGCACCTGCTCACGTCCGCGGCGTTCATCTCGATGGCGCTGCCGCTGTTGGTGTTCTTCGCGCTCCAGAAGTACTTCGTGCGTGGTCTAACGGCCGGTGCGGTCAAGGGCTGATCTCCGGATGGCCCGGTCGCGGCGACCGGCCGGCGCGGGGGCCCAGCCGCTGTCGCCCCGGCAGGTGTGGCGGGCCATCCTGCTCTCGACGCTCCTGCTGGTGCCGGCCTACTGGGGGCTGCTCGTCGGGCTCGTCTCGATCGCCTCGGACGACCCGGAGCGCGCCCCGAGCGCCGGTCCCTGGATCGCGTTCGGGTTGTGCCTCATACCGTTCGTCTTCCTCGCGCTCGCGTTCCTATCCCAGCACCCGCGTGCCCCCCGGGCGACGGTCTGGGCGATGCTCCTGTGCCTCGTCGTGGGGATCCCGGTGTCCGCGGTCGCGGCCGATGCCGTCACAGGATTCGTCGCCGGCGTGGGGGCGGGGGGGATCGCGGCGATGCGCTCCGATCTCGATCGCGCCTGGCGAGCACGGGCGCTCGCGATCGCGATCGTCTCCGCCTGGGCGTTCGTGACGGTTCGAACGGTGACCGACGTCGCGCTTCTGCTGGCGCCGGTCCTGCCGTTCACGAGCCTGGGTGTCGCGGACCATCTCGTTGAGATCCGGCGTGAGGGAAGGGTCGGACCGTCCTGAGTCCGGACGCTCAGGCGCCCTGCCGCAGCACCGCCCCCTCCCACGGCCCCAGACCGAGATCGCCCTCCAGCCTCTCGCCGTCGCGAGCGCGATCGGTTCCGATCTCGATCGTGGCCGGGCCGAGGGGGAGCGAGGCCGCCTCGCCCGACAGGTTGACCGCCACGACGATGCCTTCGCCGCGGCGCCAGGCCCACACTCCGTCGGGCGAGGGTAACGAGGCGTAGGCGCCCGAACGCAGGTCCAGCGTCTCGCGTCGCAGGGCGATGAGGTCGCGGCACAGGTGCAGCATCGAGCCCGGGTCCCCGCGCTGATCCTCGACGTTGATCGCTTGCGTGTCGCCGATCGGGAGCCACGGCCGAACGCCTCCCCGCGTGAACCCGGCCCCCGGCTGCGCGTTCCACTGCATCGGGGTGCGGCCCGGATCGCGTCCGGTCTGGGCGTCCCCGATCTGACCGGGTCCGTCACGCGCGACATCGCCGGTCACCGGCACCTCGGCCATCCCGATCTCGTCCCCGTAGTACAGGAATGGCGTGCCCCGCAACGTCAGCAGCGTCATCATGCCGCAGCGCGCCGCGTCCGGGCGGTCGCCGGCCCACCGCGTCGGGAACCGTCCGACGTCGTGGTTCGAGGCGGCCCATGCCGGCTGTGCCAACGACGGCAGCGCCTCCTCGGTCGTCTCGACCGTCGCGCGAAGCGTCTCGGCCTCGAAGCTCGAGAAGATGAACGGGAAGTTGAAGCACAGGTGGAGTTCGTCGCCGGTCTGCCCGTAGAACCGAGCGACCTCCCGGAGATCGAAGATCCAGGTCTCACCGACCAGGATGCGGACGGGATCGAACGTTTGGGCGATCGCGCGCCAGTCCCGATAGATCTCGTGCACCTCGGGCCGGTTCATGTTGTGGATGAACCGCTGGCCCCGACGCCTCACCTCCTCGGGGTCGTCCGCGGTCGCGGGGTCGTTGTCGCGGAGCCCCCGGTCCTTGATGAGACCGTTCGCCACGTCGATGCGGAACCCGGCGATCCCTCGATCGAACCAGAACCGCATGATGTCCTCGAACTCGCGACGCACGTCCTCGTTCCACCAGTCGAGGTCCGGCTGCTCCACCAGGAAACTGTGCAGGTAGTACTGGCCGGTGCGCTCGTCCAGCTCCCACGAGGGCCCGCCGAACACAGAGAGCCAGTTGTTGGGCGGCGAGCCGTCGGGCCGCGGGTCACGCCAGACGTACCACCCGCGGTGCTCGGCGTCCCTAGACGTCCGAGCGTCGACGAACCACGGGTGGACCTCGCTGGTGTGGTTCGGCACGAGATCGAGGATCACCTTGATGTCCCGGGAAGCGGCTTCCGAGACCAGCCGGTCGAGCGTCGCAAGGTCGCCGAGCTCCGGATGCACGTCCCGGTAGTCGGAGACGTCGTACCCCCAATCCCGATCCGGGGACGGCGTGGTGGGGGAGAGCCAGATGCCGTCCACCCCCAACCACTCGAGGTGGTCGAGGTGGTCGATCACGCCCTGCAGGTCGCCGGTGCCGTCGCCGTCGCTGTCGGCGAAGGAGCGGACGTAGATCTGGTACAGGACCCCGTCCCGCCACCATGCGGCATCGTCGTTCGGCACCGCCCAAGTATCGCGGCCGCCCGAGCACCCGCCCACTACCCTGCGTGAGGATGGGATCGCCAGAGCGGATCAGGCCGGTCACGCGCGAGGAGTGGGAGCGCGTCCGCGACCTCCGCCTGCACGCGCTCGCCGACGCGCCCGATGCCTTCGGCTCCACGCTCGAGCGCGAGCGGTCCCTCGGTCGTCAAGAGTGGATCGCCTGGATCGAGGGGTGGGAGGGGGCGGCGAACGCGATGTTCGTCGCCGAGCGCGGCGACCGATGGATCGGGATGGCCGTCGGATCGCGCACCGGCGACGAGGACCACGCCCATCTCTACGGGATGTGGGTGGACCCGGCGTGGCGGGGCGCGGGGGTCGGCGCGCGGTTGGTGGAGGGCGTCCTGACGTGGGCGCGGTCATGGTGCGCGCGCTCGGTGATCCTGGGGGTCACCGAGACCAACGACGGGGCGAGCGGCTTCTATGAGCATCTGGGGTTCGCCGACACCGGTGAGCGGTACCCGCTGCGCGAGGGGAGCTCGCTGACCTGCCGCGTCCTGCGTCGCGAACCCTGAGCGCGTCCGGCCGGACGGTCCCCGGGGGACCCCTGTTACGGTTGCTCGATGCGGGCGGCCGGGTCTCGACGGATCCGTCCCGCGGTCGCCGTGCAGACGCTGTTCGTGCTGTTCGGCGTCTTCATCGCGGCGTCGTTCCCGTTCCTGTCGCTCTTCCTGGACGGCAAGGGCCTCACCGCGGGCGAGATCGGTGTGGTGATCGCCGCGATGGCGATCGCGCGCGTGCTCCTGAGCCCGCTCTGGGGTCACCTCGCCGACACGACGCTCGGCCGGCGCCGCGCGCTGCAGATCGGGGCGCTCGGGGGTGCGATCGGCGCGTTCGCCCTGTTCGGGGCGGAGACCTACCCCGCGATCATCGTGGCGGCGTTCGCGTTCGCCGGCCTGAGCGCCACCGTCGCGCCGAACGTCGACGCGATCGCCCTGGAGTTCCTGGGCGACGACCGGATGACCGAGTACGGGCGGATCCGAGGATGGGAGAGCCTGGCCTACGCGACGGCGTGTCTGCTGGTGGGCGTGCTCCTGCAGCAGGTGGGCATCCGGTGGGCGATGCCGGTCGTCGCCTCGGCGGCCCTCGCGATCTTCCTGTGGGCGGCCGTCGCGATCGAGCCCGACCGACCGGCTCGATCGATCCGGCACGGCCGGCTCGGCGCGGTGGGCGCGGTGTTCCGGGCGGCCCCGAGGTTCTGGATGTTCTTGCTCGCCCTCCTCCTGGTGTGGACCGGGTTCAACGCGGCGTGGAACTTCATCGGTCTGAAGATCGAACGCGCCGGCGGCGGCGCGCTGCTGGTGGGGATCGGGACCGCCCTCGGCGGGCTGGTCGAGGTGCCCGTGATGCGGCTCTCGTCGCGGTTCTCGAACCGTTTCGGATTGAGGGCCGTCTACGTGGCCGGGTGCGTCGTGTACGCGACGGGGTTCCTGCTGTGGGGTCTGGTCGAGGACCCGACGATCCTGTCCGTCCTCACCGTGTTCGAGGGCGCCGGGTTCGCGCTCCTGTTCACGACGATGGTGGTCGTGATCGGCCGCATGCTCCCGTCGCACCTGTACTCGACCGGTCAGTCGCTCGCCTGGACGATGGGGTTCGGGATCGCGCCGATCATCGGCGCCGGGCTCGGCGGGCTCGTGTTCGATCGATTCGGACCGGCGACGCTGTACGTCGGGGCCTCCCTCCTCACGCTCGGCGGAGGGGCCGTTGCGTGGATCGCGCTGTCCACGCCCGCCCTGTCCCGTCCCGCACGGGACATCGAACCCGTCCTCTGAGGGGCCGAACTCGGTCGGTTCGCGCCGCGTCGGGGGGTGACGTACGATGCCCCGAGACCCTGACGAGGAGGTCGACGTGGTCAGCGCGTTCATCCTGATCCAGACCGAGGTGGGACGGGCCAGCAACGTGACCCGGGAGATCAGCGGCGTGAAGGGCATCGTGTCCGTCGACCCCGTGACCGGTCCCTACGACGTCATCGCCCGCGGTGAAGCGAACGACCTCGACGAGCTCGCCAAGGCGATCGTGATGCCGATCCAGTCGGTCGAGGGTGTCACGCGCACCCTGACCTGCCCGGTGCTCTCGCTCTAGCCACTCCGGCACCTTCCCGGAAACCACGCTTCGCGGCCTTCTTCAGGGCGCCCCCGGCCGCGCCGATACCGCGTGGGGAGGTGGCGTCGTTGGGTTCGGGAGGAGGCTTCGTGTCCGTGCGGGCGCTCGTCCTGCTCGCCCTCGTGGTGGCGGCCGTGTGGGTCATGCCGCTCGTCCTTCTCCAGGGCACGAGGACCGACCCTGCGGCGGCGGGTCCGACGGCCGTCGGCGCGACGGCGATCGGCGAGCCGGCCGGCGCGACCGGCGACTCCGGCGCGACCGACGACCCCGGCGCGACCGGCGACCCCATCTCCGATCCGATCGGCGAGTCGAACGACGTGCGGGCCCAGGCGATGCTGAACCAGGCGATCCGGGTCTCGCAGGTCTACTACGCGGAGCACGGCTCGTTCGAAGGGTTCGGACCCGATGCGGCCGCCGCCTACGACCCCTCGGTCGTCTACGGGCGAGGCGCCCCCGCGGCGGACACGGTGGCGATGTCGGTCTCGCCGACGACGGTGGTGTTCGTGACCGTCGTCGAGCCGAACGGCGGGTACCTGTGCGCCGCCGCGATGGGCGACAGCGTGACGTTCGGACGGACGAACGCGACGATGCCCGCCGAGTGCCAGGGCGGCTGGGACTAACCGCCCGCCCCGTCTCGGAACCACAGATGCACGTCGCTCCGCTCCGCGAGCTCGAGCGTCTCCGGGAGGTCGGCCGCGAGCTCGCCGATCCGTTCCAGGAGCTGCCCGCGCCGCGGATCGGGCAGGGACGCGATGTCGCTCGACGTCGCGAACAGGTCCGCGAGCCGCGCCGAGGGCATCGTTCGGGTGGTCGGGAACGAACGGCGTTCGAGCGCCGTGAATCCCTCGACGAGCTCGGGCGGCTCGTACCAGGCTCGGTACGCCTCGACGATCGGTGAGGACCCGCGTTCGCGTTCGACGAGTTGGTCGATCTCCCGGATGCCCATCCGCAGGCCGTCGGGGTGCCGGTCCGTCCGGGCCCAGAACAGCGCGAGCGCGCCGCCCGGGTGGAGCACGCGCCGGATCTCGGCGAACGCGTCCTCGGCGTCGAAGTGGTGGAACGCGTTCCCGACCACGACGGCGTCGGCCTCGCCGTCGCCGAGCGGGATCGCGTCGGCGGTCCCGGGGACGGCGGTCACGTCGGGGAGGTTCGCCGCGAGGACCGCGCGCATGTTGGCGGCGGGTTCGACGGCGACGACGCGGACGCCGAGCCGGACGAACCGACGCGAGAGCTGTCCGGTCCCGGCGGCCAGGTCGACCACGAGCGATCCGGGTTCGAGCCGGGCGCGATCGGCGACCCACCTGACGGACTCGGGCGCGTAGGTCGGACGCAGCTCGTCGTAGTCGGTCGCGTTCACGCTCTCGAAGCTGAACCGCATCGTCGCGCATCGTACGCGGCGGCCGTACCCTTGCCGGATGCCGCCACCCGGCCGTTCGGAATCGGCTCCGCCACCCTTGCCGCGCCGCCTCCTTGGTGAGGAGACGCTGATCGTCCTGTCGCTCTCGCTGCTCGCGAGCGCGGTGTTCGCGATCCTCAGCCTGCTCGAGGCTCCCCTTCGCGGCGTCACCGTGGCCTCGGTGTCGCAGAGCACCCAGCTCGCGCGGCAGATCTTCGGCACACTGTTCTCGCTGGCGCCGGTATGGCTGGTGGTCTACCTCGTCCGTCGCAGCGGCGAAGGGCTCCAGGGCATCGGGTTGCGGTGGGACCGCCCGCGGCAGGACATGGGCCGAGGAGCGCTCCTGTTCCTCGTCGTCGGGACGGCGGGTATCGGGCTGTACCTCGCGGCGGTCGCGCTCGGCGTCAACCGGTTCGTCGTGCCGGTGCCGCCGCTCGGGCACTGGTGGACGGTGCCGGTCCTGCTGCTGAACGCCGCCCAGGCCGCGCTGCTCGAGGAGGTCGTGGTCGTCGCCTACCTCATCACGCGGCTGCGGCAGCTCGGTCTGACCGAGGTGGCCGCCGTCGGCGCGAGCGCGCTGCTGCGCGGCAGCTACCACCTGTACCAGGGCTGGGGCGGGTTCCTCGGCAACGTCGCGATGGGCGTGCTGTTCGGGTTCGTCTTCACGCGCACCAAGCGGGCGTGGCCGATCGTGATCGCGCACTTCCTGCTGGACACCGCCGCGGGCATCGGGTTCATCCTGTTCCGCAAGCACCTCCCGGGGTTCGGATGAGCGCGCCGCTCGTCCGGCGGTCCCTGTCGCCGGCGCTGCGCCGGGTCGCGGGTCGTGGGTTCGCGCACGTCGACGGGCTGGTGGGCGAGGCGTTCCTGCGCGGTCTGCGTCGCGAGGTCGAGAGCGGTCCGCTGCGAAGGATGGCGGGCACGTTCGGCGCGGCGGGCGTGCGGATGGAGATCGACGGCTACGACCTCGAGGCGCCGTTCGAAGGCTTCCCGCTCCTGAACGATCTGGCGTCCTCGTTCACATCGCGGGTCCGTTCGGACGGCGGCGAGATCCGCGGGCTCCGGACCTGGCGACCGAATGAGGCGGGGATCGCCGTCTACCGATCGGGTTCGGTCGGCGTCACCTCGCACCTGGACGGTCGCTGGTACCGGCGGCTCGTCGCGGTGTTCACGGTCGCCGGCTCGGCGCGGTTCGAGGTGCGGGCGTCGCGCGAGGGCGACCTGCTCGAACGCTGGGAGGCACGCGCCGGCTCGGTCACGTTGATGCGCGCACCGGGTCTGGG
>DASUMC010000222.1:0-5127 GCA_036277855.1 Actinomycetota bacterium | reverse complement strand
GTCACGTGGGCGTTGCCGCTCGGCTGGCTGCTGCCGCGCGTGCCCCGAACCGTGCTGATCGGCACCGGGCTCGCGCTCACCGTGTCGCAGTGGACCTCGGAGCCGGCAGCGTTCGGTTCCGCGTACGACGCGAACCTGCTGGTCGGGCACTACGTGATTACGCCGGTCGTGATCGGGCTACTCGGCTGGTTGCTCCTGGACCTGTGGCGCCGCACCCGATCCGGCGCGCCGCTCGAGGACGAACCGGGCGAGGTACCCGCCGCCGCCGGCGAGCGCTGACACCGCGAGCGCGCCGACCGTCGTCCCGAGCCCCACGCCGAGCGCGTCGAGGGCGGCCGCGACCAGGATCAGCATCGCGGCGCCGACCGCCGGCGCGGCCGCGGCGGCCGTGATCGTGTCGGCCAGCCCGATCCGCGCCCAGCCGTAACCGGCCACGGTGAGCAGGGCAAGCGCGACGATCGATGCCCAGGCGATGCCGGCAGCCGACGAGGCTTCGAGGGGGTCGACCGGAAAGGGGTCCTTCACCGGCCGTGAAGGATCGACGACGAGCGCATCCGTCGGTCGGTCCACGTCGTCGAACGGCGTCAGCACGATGACCGCGGCCTTCCGGCCCGATCGCGCCTCGGCCTCGCTCAGGTCACGAGCCGTGAGTCGTTCGAGCGCGCCGCGTTCGCCGCTCGCCGGTGCGCCGCCGACCGACAGCACCACGACCACCACGTCGCGGATCCGATCGGGCGGCACGCCCGCCCGGACCACGTTCCCCGCACGTGTCGCGAGGAAGCTCACCGTGTCGTCGGGCTCGTTGACCAGGAACGCGACCGGCGTCCCGGGTTCGAGCCGGGAGACGGCCTCGTTCGCGACGGCGAGCGCCCGCACCTCGTCCTCGGACAGGAATGGGTCCTGGCGGTTCCACGCGATCGCCGAGCCCGAGAGCATCGCCAGCGTGAGCGCGGCGGTCACGACGACGGCGAGCGCTCGACGCCGTTCGAGCCGGCGCCACAGGCGGACGAGCCCGAGGGCGGCCAGGATCGGGATCGCGAACCCGAACGTCACGAACCGATCGGCCGGGAGCCATCCCGTCACGAGCGCGAACGCCACGCCGACGAACGTGAGGACGAACCACGAGCGCAGGATGCGGCCGGCGTTGCCGTTCGGTGCCGTGAAGCCGATCGCGGCGAGCGGCAACGAGACCCACTCCACGTAGCGGGTCCAGCGGTGGACGAAGCGGTCCAGGTACGCGCTCCGCAACTCGGAGGTCAGGCCGGCCCGCCGCAGGAACGCGTCCTTCGACGTGTCGACCTCCAAGGGTGGCGCTCCCGGCCGCACCGCCAACAACCCGATCCCAAGCGCCGCGGCGCCGCCGACGGCGGTCCCCGCGATCCGGAACGCCTCGTGCCGATCGCTGCGCCACGCGAGGGCGGCCGCGACGAGCAGGATCGCGACGGACAGCAGGAGGAATGGTGGATGGGCGAGGCCACCCCCCGCGAGCACGAACGCGGCCACCACCGCCGCGCGGCGTCGGGGATCGTCCAGCAGCGCGCCCGCCGCGAGGAACGCCGCCGCGGTGACGAGGTTCGCGAGGTACCCAGCCGCGAGGTGGACGGCGAACGCCCCGGCCAGCAGCCCCGCGAGCGTCGATCCGACGGCGCCCGCCCGGCGGCGCACCAGGGCCGCGGACGCGAGACCGACCGCGACGCCGAGGACCACCTCCAGCGCCGCGGTCGCCTCGACGACCGACAGCGCGAGGGTCCCCTCGAGGACGAGCGACAGCGCCGGCGCGCCTGGACGGCCGGCGGTCGCCGAGAGGCCCTCGGCGCCCGCGAGCCGGGACCACCAGAGGTAGACCGGCCCGTCGGGACCCACCGGGAACCGGGCGCCTCGCACGGCGAACGGCCAGAGGAAGGATGCGAGCAGGACGACGGCGAGGGCCGAGACCAGGAGTGCGTCGGTCCGGTTCGCCCTGCGGTCCGTCGTGCTACCCGCGCGTGGTGAACGAACCGGTCGCGTGGCTCCTCATCCCGTCCTCGGCAGGGCGATCCGGCCTCACCGTCGTGAGGCCGGTGGGCTCGGTCGCCGGAACGTATCACGGGTCGGTCGCTCGACCCGCCGCTGCTAGCATCGCGCCGTGCTCGACCGCGATCTCGCCGCGGAGGTCCTCCGCACCGCTCGCGCCCGCGGCGGCGGGTTCGCGGAGCTGTACGTCGAGGAGCGCCTGGGCATCTCGGTGAGCCTGGACGACGGCAAGGTCGAGGAGGTCACCACCGGTCTGGATCGCGGCGCCGGCGTCCGGGTGGGGCACGGGACGTCGTTCGGGTACGCGTACTCGAACCGTCTGGACCGCGAGGCGCTCCTGCAAGCCGCCGAGGCCGCCGCCGCGTCGAGCATCGGCGGGCCGGGCTCGGTCGTCGACCTGCGTTCGCTGGAGCCGCCCGTCACGCACCCGGCGCTCGTCGACGCCGCCTCCGTCCCGACCGAACGCAAGGTCGGGTGGGTACGCGAGGCCGACGACGCGGCTCGCGCCCTGGGGGCCGAGATCCGGCAGGTGACCGCCACCTACGCCGACTCGGTCCAGCGCCTGCTGATCGCGACCAGCGACGGACGGTGGGTCCAGGAGGTCCGGCCGCGCGTCCGGCTCACGGTGTCGGCGGTGGCGGGCCGCGACGGCACGATCCAGACCGGGTTCCACGGACCCGCCGGCCTGGCCGGCGCCGAGTTCATCGAGGCCAACCCGCCGTCGGCGACGGCCGAGGTCGCCGCCCGCCGGGCGATCACGATGCTCGACTCGGAACCGGCCCCCGCGGGCGAGACCTCGGTGGTGCTCGCGCCCGGGATGGGCGGCGTGCTCTTCCACGAGGCGGTGGGCCATCCGCTCGAGGCGGACATCGTGGACAAGGAGGCGAGCGTGTACCGCGGCCGGATCGGGGAGCGGCTGGCCTCCGAGATCCTGAGCGGCGTCGACGACGCCACGGTGCCGAACGCATGGGGCTCGTTCTCGTTCGACGACGAGGGCACACCGGCGCAGCGGACGGTGCTGTTCGAGAAGGGCGAGCTGCGTGGATGGCTCTACGACCGGCTCCGGGCCGAGAAGGACGGGGTGCCTTCGAGCGGGAACGGGCGTCGCCAGTCCTACGCCCACCCGCCGATCCCGCGCATGACGAACACCTACATCCTGAACGGTTCGTCCGCGCCCGATCAGATCCTGTCCGACACGGAGCGCGGGGTCTTCGTCACCGCGCTCGCCGGCGGGCAGACGAACCCCGCCACCGGCGACTTCGTGTTCGGGTGCGCGGAGGCGTATCTGATCGAACGGGGCGAGACGACGAGACCGATCCGCGGCGCCAACCTGATCGGCCGGGCGATCGAGGTGATGTCGAACGTGGACGCGATCGCCGCCGACTTCGACATCTGGCCGGGGATCTGTGGCAAGGACGGGCAGGGCGTGCCCGTCGGGAGCGGTTCGCCGACGCTGCGGATCTCCAGGATCACGGTCGGAGGCACCGGTGCCTGACCTGTTGGACCTGTGCGCCGCCGCGGTCGATGCGGCCGAGGGCGGCGAACACGTCGAGGCGTTCGGCGAGGAGCGTTCGACGACCTCGGTGGAGGCGCATCGCGGCGAGATCGAGGGACTCACGTTCGCCGAGTCGCGCGGCGTGGGCGTCCGGGTGATCTCGGACGGTCGACTCGGGTTCGCGCACGCGGCCGATCCATCGGTCGACGAGGTGCGGGAGGCGGTCTCGCGGGCACGAGAGAACGTCGCGGTCGCCTCGCCCGACCCGTTCAACGCGCTCCCGGTCGCCGAACCGATCGAAGAGCTCGACGGCCTGTTCTCCGAGGCCCTCGCGAGCATGTCGACCGACGAGAAGGTCCCGATCGCGCTCGGCATGGAGCGGGCGGCGACCACGATGGATCCTCGGGTCCGCAAGACCGAGTCGGTGCGGTACGGCGATGCGGTGGGTGCGGCCGCGATCGCGTCCACCGAGGGTGTGCGGGTCGAGTACCGCGCCACCGGTTGCTGGGTCGTGGTGGTCACGCTCGCCGAGCAGGACGGCGACACGCAGACCGGTTTCTCGTACAAGATCGCTCGCACGGGGGAGGACCTCGACCACGAGAGCGTGGTCGAGGAGGCCGTCGAGCGCGCCGCGCGGATGCTCGGCGCGACCAAACCGGCGACGGCCCGCGTGCCGGTGCTGCTCGACCCCGTCGCCGCGTCGTCGTTCCTCGGCGTGCTCTCGGACGGGTTGTCGGCCGAGTCCGTGCAGAAACAGCGGTCGCTGTTCGCCCCGCTGCTCGGCGAACGCGTCGCGGCCGACGTGTTCACGCTCGTCGACGACGGGCGGTTGCTCGACGGACCGGGTGCCGCGCCGTTCGACGCCGAGGGGGTCCCGACGCGCCGGACCGAGCTCCTGTCGGCGGGTGTCCTGCAAGGGTTCCTCCACAACACGTACACCGCGCTGCGCGGCGGCACGCGTTCGACCGGCAACGCGGTACGGGGCTACCGCTCGTCTCCGGGCGTCGGCACCACGAACCTGTTCGTCGAGCCCGGCGACCGGTCGCTCGAGCAACTCCTGCGCGAGGCGGAAGGCGGCGTGCTCGTGCAGGACGTGAGCGGCGTGCACTCGGGCGCGAACCCGATCAGCGGCGAGTTCTCGGTCGGGGCGACGGGTCTGCGCATCTCCGGCGGCGCGCTCGGCGAGCCGGTGCGAGAGATGACCATCGCGAGCACGATCCCCGAGATGCTCCGCAGCGTGGTCGCGCTCGGGAGCGAGCTCCGATGGTTCTCCTCGGTCGGGGTGCCGTACGTGCTCCTCGGCGAGATGACGCTCGCCGGCGTCTGACGCGGCTCGCTCAGGTTGTCGCCGGACGCGCCCCGGTCGCGATCACCACGAAGATCAGCGCGGCCACCGCGACCCGGATCCACAGGAACAACGCGAAGTCGTGGACGCGCAGGTAGCGCAGCAGGAACGCGATCACCAGGAAGCCGCTCACGGCGGAGGCCGCGATGCCCGCGACGAACGGCCCACCCATCCCCGGCGGGACCCCGTCGGCGGCCAGCTCCAGGCCCTTGTAGAGCACCGCCCCCGCGATCACCGGCAGCGAGAGCAGGAACGAGAACCTGGCGGCGGTTTC
>DASUMC010000221.1:0-3592 GCA_036277855.1 Actinomycetota bacterium | reverse complement strand
ACACGGTGACGAGCTCCCGGATGTTCTCCAGGGTCGCGTCTCCGATCCCGCTCACATCGAGCAACTGGTCGACCGAGGTGAACGGCCCGTTCTCCGTCCGGTAGTCGACGATGGCCTGGGCGATCACCTCGCCGACGTCGGGCAGCTCCTCGAGCTCGGTCGGCGTCGCGGTGTTGACGTTGATCAGCTCGGCCACGCCCGCGGCCGCTCCCCCCGACGCGGGCGGCGCGACGGTCTCCCCCTGGCGCGGAACGAGGATCTGGATCCCATCGGCGAGCGGCGCCGCGAGGTTCAACGACTCCAGCAGCGCGCCCGAGCGGGCGCCACCCGCCGCATCGATCGCGTCGATCACCCGCGCGCCCTCCTCGAACTCGTACACGCCCGGACGGCGCACCCAACCGGCGATGTCCACGAGGATCACCACCTCGGGCGACGGGCCGGCCGACGCGGCCGGTAGCGGCGCATCGCCGGGGCCGGGTACCTCGGCCACCTCGACCGGACGAGGGAGCGACCGCACGTACCACAGACCCGCGCCCCCGATCGTGACGGCGAGGAGGGCGACCAGGCCCACCAGCTCTCCGCGGGAGAGCGCCGCCAGGCGCTCGCGGATCGAGCCTTCGGACATGAGCTCCCCCCTCCGGGGGAGACCGCGACCCCGAACGCTAACGCCGGCCGAGCGACGGAACCGTGATGTGGCTCACGTCGGGTGCGATGGCGTCATCGTCCGAGGGCCCGACGCTGACCTCCCGCTCGCCCGGATCGAGCACGGGGAGCCAGAAGGTGAGCGCGGCCCCGCCCTCCGGCGTGTCGGCTACCTCGAGCTCGCCGCCGTGTGCCCGCACCAGCCCGCGCGAGATGTACAGGCCGAGTCCCGCACCCGGCGCCCCCGAACCATCCGCTCGGCGGAACCGCTCGAAGATCGCTTCCCGATCCTCGGGCGCGATCCCGCTCCCGGCGTTCCTCACGTCGACCGTGACCCGCCGATCGTCGCCGCCGACCCGGACGTCGATCGGCGTCCCCTCGGGCGAGTACTTCCTCGCGTTGTCGAACAGGTTCGTGAGGACGCGGACGATCGCGTCGGAGTCGCACACCACCCAGGTCGGCGCGTCGGGCTCGAGCCGCAGACGCTCGGCAGCGCCGGAGGCGCGCCCCGCGTCGGCGATCAGTTCACGCAGGTCGACATGCTCCATCGACAGGCGGAGCACCCCGTCCTGGATCCGGGAGACCGTGAGCAGGTCCTCCACCAGTCTGGTGAGGCGTTCGGCCTGCGCCTCGGCCCCGTCGATCAGGCCGACGCGGACCCGGTCCTCGAGCACCGCGCCATGTTCCTTGAGCGTGCTCAGCACCCCGAGGATCGCGGCGAGCGGGGTCCGGAGCTCGTGCGCCGCGACCCCGACGAACTCGGTCCGCGCCAGATCGACCTTCCGGAGACGCTCCACCTCCGCGCGCTCCTTACCGAGCTGACGCGCCCTCGACTCGGCGATCGCCTCCATCTCGAACCGCTTCTGTCGCTGGTCCGCGCGCTGCAGCGAGAGCACCCCGATCGCGAACCCCGCGACCAACAGCATGGTCGGCCGGTACAGCCTCGACGTCCACAGCGCCCCCTCCTCGACGAGCTGGACCAGCAGCAGCACCGCGAGCCCCACGGCCACCCCGATGGTCTCGACGATCCCGAACCGCAGCGCGACCGCCGCGATCACGATCAGGTACAGGGTCCAGAATTCGCTTCGACCGCCGCCGGTCACCACGATCCACGCCGTGATCAGGGCGACGTCGATCGCGAACGTCACGGCGCGCCCCCACGGCGACGCCTCCCCGCCTCGGGTGGAGAGAACCAGGCACGCGAGCGCGTAGACGAAGGCGTCGAACAGCAGGACGAGCGCGGCCGGCCCCGCAACGGTCTGGATGCCGTCCGAGCTCAGGGACAGGACCGTGACGACCGCGAGCACGCAGATCCGGAGCAGTGCGATCGTGCGTTTGGTCCGCAGGACGGAGGGAAGCCAGCCGGATGCCTCGTCTCCGTCCGGCACTGGGGTTCGGGCGGCCCTCGCGCTCATCGGTGTCCTCGGTCAGGCGGAAGCAGGCCCACTCCGGCCTCGACCTTCCTATCGGGACGGCACAGGCGGATGTTGAGCGGCGCGGCGAGGCGTGCCTAGCGCGAGGTGACCAGGTTCACCAGGCGGGGCTCACGGACGATCACCTGGACGAGCTCGCGCCCGTCGATCGCGCGCCGTGCCTTCTCCGACGCGAGGGCCAGCTCTCGGCAGGTCTCCTCGTCGGCGTCGGCCGCGACCTCGATGCGGTCGCGGACCTTCCCGTCGACCTGGATCACCAGCGTGACCAGCTCCTCGCGCGCCAGCGTCTCGTCGAAGGCCGGCCAGTCCGCGGTGTGCACGCTCGAGGGGTTGCCGAGCACCTCACGCCAGAGCTCCTCCGACGCGAAGGGAGCCAGCGGCGCCAGCATGAGCGTGAGCGCGGCCGCGGCCTCCCGGGCCCCCTCGCCGGCATCCAGTGCCGAACGCATCGCGTTCGACAGCACCTGCAACTTGCTGATCGCCACGTTGAACCGGAAGCGCTCCATGTCGTCGGTGACCGCTCGGATCGTCCGGTGGGTCAGGCGACGCAAGGGCTCGGGGTCCGGAGCGTCGCGCTCGCACGCGTCGCCGACGGCCGCGAAGACGCGGCCGAGCCACGTCGTCACGCCCGGACGCCGGTGGGGATCGGGTGCGATCAGCTTCCAATCGATGTCGTCCTCGAAGGGCCCGGCGAACAGGATGTTCAGACGCATCGTGTCGGCCCCCCAGCGTTCGACGAGCGGCATGGGTTCGACGATGTTGCCCTTCGACTTGCTCATCGACGCACCGTCGAAGATCACCTGGCCCTGGTTCATCAGCCGCAGCATCGGCTCGGTGAAGCCGACCATCCCGATGTCGAACAGCACCTTCGTGAGGAAGCGGCAGTACAAGAGGTGGAGGATCGCGTGCTCGACGCCTCCGATGTACTGGTCGACGGGCATCCATCGCTCGACCGCCGCCGGGTCGAACGGCTGCGTCTCCGCGTGCGGCGAGCAGTAGCGGTAGTAGTACCAGGCGGAATCGACGAACGTGTCCATCGTGTCGGTGTCGCGCGTGGCCGCTTCGCCACCGATCGGACAGACGGTGTTCACGAACCCCTCGTGGCGCGCGAGCGGCGATTCGCCACCCGGCCGGAAGTCGACGT
Organism: Actinomycetota bacterium; assembly: GCA_036277855.1. Lineage (GTDB taxonomy): Bacteria > Actinomycetota > UBA4738 > UBA4738 > HRBIN12 > DASSJM01. The sequence continues at coordinate 373 of DASUMC010000221.1, read as the reverse complement.
CGTCGGGGAGCAGCACCGGCAGCTGGTCGTCGGGGACGGCCACCTCCCCGTGCTCGGGACAGTGGACGATGGGGATCGGAGCACCCCAGTAGCGCTGGCGGCTGATGAGCCAGTCGCGGAGCCGGTACGTGACGGCCGAGCGTCCCTTCCCCTGCTCCTCGAGCCAGGCCGTGACCTGCGCGATCGAGGCCGGCGACCGTGCGCCGTCGAACGGTCCCGAGTTCACCATCACGCCCTCGTGGTCGTACGCCTCGGTCATCGTCGCGGCGTCACGCTGCTCGCCTTCGGGCTGCACCACCACACGGATCGGCACGTCGTGGGCGCGCGCGAACTCGAAGTCCCGCTGGTCGTGCGCCGGCACCCCCATCACCGC
>DASUMC010000220.1:0-3664 GCA_036277855.1 Actinomycetota bacterium | reverse complement strand
AGCAGGCGCGTGTGCTCCACGATCAGATCGTCGCCGAGCAGCACCGCGAACGGCTCGCTGCCGACATGGCCCTCGGCGGCCGCGACCGCGTGGCCGAGCCCGAGGGGGTCCCGCTGGCGGATGTAGTGGATCGACGCCATGTCCGAGATCTCGCGGACCTGCTTCAGCTCGTCGAACTTGCCCTTGGCCTCCAGGAAGTGCTCGAGCTCGAAGGACCTGTCGAAGTGGTCCACGATGGCGTGCTTGCCACGGCCGATGATGATGATGATGTCGGTCAGGCCGGCGCGAACGGCCTCCTCCACCACGTACTGGATCGCGGGCTTGTCCAGGAGCGGCAGCATCTCCTTGGGCTGGGCCTTGGTCGCCGGAAGGAACCGGGTTCCGAGCCCGGCCGCCGGGATGACGGCTTTTCGAACCTTCGTCATCGCGCCTCCGCTGGGGGGAGCCCGGAGTGTACCCCCCGAGGGGCAACCCGCCGTCCACGACGGCGTGCCGGGCATCCCCGGATACACTTTCTTCATGCCCACCTACGAGTACGAGTGCACGGTCTGCGGCCAGCACATCGAGGTGTTCCAGCGCTTCTCCGAGGACCCGCTCACGACCTGCGGGGTGTGCGGGGGCAAGCTGAGGAAGGTCTTCCACCCGGCCGGCATCGTGTTCAAGGGCTCGGGGTTCTACGCGACCGACAGCCGCGCGAAGGCTTCATCCGGCGCCGCCTCCTCGAAGGACTCGGACGGCGGGTCTTCGTCGTCCGGCGCGACCCCGTCCTCGGACTCGGGGAGCGGCTCCACCTCCAAGGGCGGCGACGGTGGGTCGTCCTCGAAGGGCTCGAAGGACTCGAACGGCGGCAAGCCATCGACGACCGGGGGCAAGAAGGAACACACCTCGTCGTGACCGGATCGGCCACGCAAGCGCAGATCGGGGTGTTCGGCGGCTCGGGCTTCTACTCGCTCCTGGACGACGCCGAGAGCGTCGAGGTCGACACCCCCTACGGCGAGCCCTCGGCGTCGCCGGTCGTCGGTTCGATCGGGCCGTACCGGGTCGCCTTCATCCCGCGGCACGGCATCAAGCACCAGTTCCCACCGCACAAGATCAACTACCGCGCCAACCTGTGGGCCATGAAGGAGCTCGGCGTGCAGCGGATCGTCGGGCCGTGCGCGGCGGGATCGCTGCAGACGGGCGTGAAGATCGGCGACTTCGTCGTGTGCGACCAGATCGTCGATCGTACGCGTTCGCGCCCGCACACCTTCTACGACGGGCCGGTCACCACGCACATCTCGTTCGCCGACCCGTACTGCGCCACGATGAGGCCGATCATCGTCGGCAAGACGCGCGAGCTCGGCGTCGGCGTGCACGACGGCGGGACGATGGTCGTGATCGAGGGGCCTCGGTTCTCGACCCGGGCCGAGTCGGCCTGGTTCAACTCGGAGGGCTGGCAGACGATCAACATGACCGGGTATCCGGAGGGACTGCTCGCCCGCGAGCTCGAGATCTGCTACGCCAACGTCTCGCTGATCACCGACTACGACGTCGGCGTGCCCGGCGTGCCGCCCGTCACCCACGAGGAGGTCGTGCGGGTGTTCGGACGGAACAACGCCCACCTGCGCGAGCTGCTGTACAGCGTGATCCCGGCGCTGCCCGCCGACCGCGACTGCGAGTGCGCCACGGCGCTCGCGAATGCGCGGTTCGAGGTCGAGTGACCATGGGCGGCGAGAAGGTCCTGGTGACGATCGAGCTGCGGTTCACCACGGACGACGACCCCGAGGCGCTCGGCGAGCGAATCCGCGAGGCGACCTCGCTGATCGTCGGGAGGCAGGAGCTGGAGGACTTCCGCGTCCGCGCCCTGCCGCTCACCCCGCCGAAGGGACCTCGTCCACGCTGATGCGACCGGTCTGGGCGTTGATGTGACCCGGTTCACGGCGCGACACGGCTCCTTCGCCTAGCCTCCGGAACCCGCTCCCGAACAGGAGGCCCGCGTGTTCCTGCGACGGTGGTCGCTGCGCTCCAAGGTGATGGCGCTCCTCGCCGTCATGGCGGGCGCCGGCTCGTTCACCCTCGTCCGCGGCTACGCGGCGGAGCTCGAGGCGCTCCGCCCGGTGTCCGGGAACGACGTTGCGGTCGTGGTCGCGGACCGAGACCTCGAGCGCGGGTCCGCGATCGACGAGGGGTCGGTCCGTCTGCAGAGGATGCCGTCCGAATACGCACCGCCCGGGGCCCTCCACTCGGTCGAGGATGCGATGGGGCGGACGCTCGACTCCGATCTCGCCGAGGGCGAGGCCGTCACCGGGACGCGGGTCGGCGGCGCGGGCGGGCCGGTGGCCTCGCTCGTCGAGGGCGGCCTCCGCGCGTTCGTCGTGGGTTCGGGTCTGCCATCCGGCGTGCTGGAACCCGGTGACAGAGTCGACGTGATCGCGACGTTCGGTGGGCCGCACCCGTACACCGACACGGTCGGCAGCGCGCTCCAGATCCTGTCGATCGTCGAGCAGGACGCGGGGACCTTCCAGGCCGGCGGCGCCACCGGCCCGTCCCTCGTCCTGCTCGTCAGCCCGGAGACCGCCGAACAGCTTGCGCGCGCGACGGCGTTCGGGCAGCTCACCGTGACGATCGCGCCGGTCGACGCGGTCTGAGGATCGGCGAGATCGCGGCGCGGCGCGGCTAGGATTGCCGGGTCCACCCTCCGCGACACCGGGGAGACCACCCCTGACCATCCTGCAGGCGATCGTGCTCGGCATCACCCAAGGCGTGACCGAGTTCGCGCCGGTCTCCAGCTCGGGGCACCTGATCATCGTGCCGTGGCTCTTCGACTGGCCGATCCTGACCGATCCGAGCCTGAACAAGACCTTCGACGTCGCGCTGCACCTCGGGACGCTCGTCGGCGCACTCGGGTACTTCCGACACGACGTCGCTCGCTACGCGGTCGCGTGGTTCCGCTCGATCTCGGCCCGCAAGATCGGATCGAACGACGAACGCCTGGCCTGGGCGCTCGTCGTGGGGACGATCCCGGCCGTCATCGTCGGGGCGACGCTCGAGAGCCTGATCGAGGACGAGCTCGGGCAGCCGTGGCTGATCGCCGTGATGCTCGTGGTGTTCGGCGTGGTGCTGTACGTGGTGGACCGGATCGCGTCAGCCCGGCGGCACCTGGACGATCTCGGCGTCCGCGACGGGCTCGTGCTCGGCGTCGCCCAGGCCCTCGCGCTCCAGCCGGGCGTCTCCCGTTCGGGAGTCACGATGACGGCGGCGCGCGTGCTCACGTTCGATCGCGAGACCGCCGCCAGGTTCTCGTTCCTGCTCTCGCTGCCGGTGATCGGGGGGGCGGTGCTCTACAAGGGCCTGGAGCTGGCCGCCGACGGGGTCCCGCCGGGGATGGGTGGGCCGTTCGTCGCGGGCATCGCGGCCTCCGCCGTGAGCGGCTTCCTGGTCATCGCGTTCCTGCTGCGCTACCTGCGCGTCCACGACTTCGCGTTGTTCCTGTGGATCCGGGTCGCGGTCGCCGCGCTGATCTTCGTGGTGATCGCGACCGGGGCGCGTCCGGCGACGACCTGAGCGAGCCGCGTCAGACGCCGGCGAGCGTCATCTCGCCGAGGAGCACGTACGGCACCCCGACCGAGGAGAACCATCGGAGCTCGCTCCCGAGCGCGACCACGCTGCGGAGCATCTCGGGGAT
>DASUMC010000219.1:0-2212 GCA_036277855.1 Actinomycetota bacterium | reverse complement strand
TGGATGACCTCGTTGAGCTCGCGCGCGCTCTGCAGGTCGAGCCCGAACGGCTTCTCCAGCACGATCTTCGCGTCCCGCTGCAGACCGGCCTCGCCGATCCGCCGGACGATGTCGGCGTAGACCGTGGGTGGCACCGCCGCGTCGAAGACCCGGCGCCCCTCCGTGCCGAACTCGGCGTCGATCTTCTCGAGGTAGGTCACGAAGTCGTTCATCGCGCCGGGCTCCGAGATCTCGCCCTGGTGGTACGAGAGGCGCCGCGCGAACTCGTCCCAGGCCTCGCCCTCGGGCACGTGCTTGGAGAACTTCGTGACCTCGTCGAACGTGGACTGTCGGAACTCCTCCGAGGTCATCGCCGAGCGCGCGTAGCCGACCAGCGCGAACCCCTTCGGCAGCCGCCGCTGCAGCCACAGGTGCCAGAAGGCGGGCAACAGCTTCCGCTTGGTCAGATCGCCCGACGCCCCGAAGATCACGGCCGCCTGCGACAGGAGCTCCTTGGCCATCACCAGCCCCGTTCGGACGGCGGGCGGACCTCGATCCACTCGTCGGTCACGCGCACGGCGTACACGGGCACGGGATCGACCGCCGGCCCCTCCACGGGCTCGCCCGTAGCGAGGTCGAACTCGCTCCCGTGGCAGGGACACACCACGGTGTCCTCCTGGTCGCCGAGCGCGCCTTCGGCCAGCGAGCACCCCTCGTGGGTGCATTCGTCGCCGAACGCGTAGAGCTCGTTCTCGACGTGCGCGATCGCCACACGCAGACCGGGGAGGTCGAAGGAGCGGAGCTCTCCCTCGGGAACCTCGGCCCGCGAACCGACCCGCCGAAACGACTCGTCCACGCGTGCATCTTCGCCGACGGAGCCATCTGTGGCACGTGCGGCCTTCGACTCCGCGGTGACGTCACGCACCCAGGGTCGCGTTCGGGTCCGGGGCCGACTCGGGCGTGGGCTCGCCGGGGGGACCGTGGTCGCGGACGGCCACCCCGTCGATCGCGCCCCCCGAACCCGCGGCGACGACCCGGGTCACCGCCGACCACACACGCTGCGCCAGCGTGACGGCGCCCAACACGGTCAAGATCGCGAGCGCCGGCAGCAGCGCGCCCGGGACGGGGAGGCCGATCATCATCGCGACGTAGCGTTCGAGCCGCTGGAAGTAGCCCTCGGTGAGCTCGACGCCGGCGGCCTCCGCCTCGGCGCGGACGTGGCTCACGCAGAGCGCGATCACCAGCGTGAGCAGCGCGAGGGCCGCCTCGAGCCTAAGGCCCTGCCCCGCGAGCGACCAGAACAGACATCCGAACAGGATCACGTCGGCCACCCGGTCCAGGACCGAGTCGAGGAAGGCACCCCAGCGGCTGTCCTCGCCGCGGAGCCTGGCCACGGCGCCGTCCAGGATGTCGAACATCCCGGCCGGGATCAGCAGCAATCCCGCCAGCAGGAACTGGCCCCGGAGCAACGACGCCCCGACCCAGACGTTGGTGACCAGGCCGAGCAGCGTCAGATGCCACGGGCGGAACCCGGCCCGGTAGACGCCGAGGAGGATGACGCGATAGGGCCACGTGAAGACCCAGCGCATCGGCTTGGCGGCCACGCCCTCGGCCAGGCGAGGCGCGGGCATGTCGCGGATGCGCGTGGTCTCGCTCGGCGGTCCGGGCTGGTCTCCGCTCATCTGACCCCCGTTCTGACCCCCGTCCCGAGGCTATCGCCGCGGGGCGGACGCCGCATCCGGGCCGGGGACCGCCTCAGGTCCGGGGCTCGAAGGCGACGACCCGGTAATGGAAGGTCCCTCCGGGCGCCTCGTACGCGATCTGGTCCTCGAGGTTGGCCCCCACGAGCGCCTTCCCGAGTGGCGACGTGGTCGTGATCGTCCGCACACCCGACGCACGCTCCTCGGCGGACTCGGCGAGCAGGTAGGTCTCGTCCTCGGGTTCGTCCTCCTCGAGCGGTCGGAGCGTCACCAGCATCCCCGAGGCGACCACCTCGGACTCGGCGGGTCCCTCGACGATCTCGGGATCGCGGAGCATGCGCTCGAGGTTGCGGATCCGGGACTCCATCAACGCCTGTTCGTTCTTCGCGGCGTCGTACTCGGCGTTCTCCCGGATGTCGCCGTGCTCGCGAGCGGCCTTCAGGCGCTCGGCGATGGCGACACGGCCCGAGATCTTGAGGTCGTCGAGCTCGCCGCGCAGGCGCACGTAGGCGTCGAGCGTGAGGGTCGAGGTC
>DASUMC010000218.1:0-4558 GCA_036277855.1 Actinomycetota bacterium | reverse complement strand
TACCCCTACCGCTACGACCAGCCGGCCGACGGGCCGCTCAAGCCGCAGTTCTGCATCGAGCGGCTCTACGAGCACACGAAGGGCGACGCGATCGTCGTCGCGGGCGTGGGGCAGCACCAGATGTGGGCGTCGCAGTTCTGGCGGTTCAGCGAGCCACGGACCTGGGTGAACTCGGGGGGGCTCGGGACGATGGGGTTCGCGGTGCCGGCGGCGCTCGGCGCCAAGGCCGGCCGGCCGGACCGCCGAGTGATCGCGATCGACGGGGACGGTTGCTTCCAGATGACCAGTCAGGAGCTCGCGACCTCCACCTCCGAGGGCATCCCGTTCGTGACGGCGATCATCAACAACGCGCATCTCGGGATGGTCCGGCAGTGGCAGGAGCTCTTCTACGAGGAGAGGTACTCCCAGGTCTACCTGTCCTACGACGTGCCGGACTACGTGAAGCTCGCCGAGGCCTACGGCTGCGTCGGCCTGCGAGCCGAGCACCCCGACGACGTCGACGCGGTGATCGACAAGGCGCTCTCGATCGAGGACCGGAGCGTCGTGATCGACTTCCGCGTGGACTCGAAGGAGATGTGCTTCCCGATGGTCCCGGCCGGCGCGAGCAACGACGACATCATCGTCGGGCCCGAGGGCCTGCGGCCGACGAACGACCCGGCCGAGGCGCCGGTCGCATGAGCCTCCACACGATCTCGGTGCTGGTCGAGGACAAGCCGGGCGTTCTGACCCGCGTCGCCGGCCTGTTCGCGGCGCGAGGGTTCAACATCGACTCGCTCGCCGTGGGCCCGACGGACGACCCCGGCCTGTCGCGGATGACGATCGTCATCCAGGTGGACACCAAGCCGCTCGAGCAGATCACGAAGCAGCTCAACAAGCTCGTGAACGTGATCAAGATCCTGGAGCACGAGGCGGGCGACGCGGTCGAGCGCGAGCTGATGCTCGTGAAGGTCAAGGGCGGGGGCGAGGCGCGGGCCCGCATCCTGGAGATCTGCGACGTGTTCCGCGTCCGGGTGCTCGACGTGACGCACCGCACGATCACGATCGAGGGCACGGGCACGCCGGGCAAGCTCGAGGCGCTGCTCGAACTCCTGCGCGATTTCGGCATCGTCGAGCTTTCGCGGACCGGACGGATCGCGCTCTCGAGGGGCGACCGGGGGATCAAGGAGCGGGCCGCGCGGCTCCGGGCGGTCGCCGGAGCCGAGCAGGAGTGGACCGGCGGCGGCGTCTGACCGACGCCCCCGACCGTCACGTGAGCGGAAAGGTGGTAGCGGACCGATGGCGACGATCTACCACGATGCGGAGGCCGATCCGTCGGTCCTTGCGGGACAACGGATCGCCGTCCTGGGCTTCGGGAGCCAGGGTCACGCGCACGCGCAGAACCTGAAGGATTCGGGCCACGACGTCCGGGTCGGGCTCCGCGAGGGTTCGCGCTCCTGGTCGAGGGCCGAGGAGGCCGGTCTCCCGGTGCGGCCGACCGCCGACGCCGTGGCGGAGGCCGACGTGATCATGGTGGTGCTCCCCGATACGGCGCACGGTGCGGTGTACGCCGCGGAGATCGCGCCGAACCTGAAGGCGGGCGACATGCTCATGTTCGCGCATGGGTTCTCGGTGCACTTCGGGACCGTGCGGCCGCCATCCGACGTGGACGTCACGATGATCGCCCCGAAGGGGCCTGGTCACCTCGTCCGCCGGACGTTCGAGGAGGGCATCGGCACGCCGGCCCTCGTCGCGGTCCAGCAGGACGCGACGGGGACGGCCCTGCAGCGCGCGCTCGCGTACGGCGCGGGGATCGGAGCCGCGCGGGCGGGCATCATCCAGACCACCTTCAAGGAGGAGACCGAGACCGACCTGTTCGGCGAGCAGTCGGTGCTGTGCGGCGGGATCTCGACACTCGTCGAGGCCGGTTTCGAGACGCTCGTGCAGGCCGGCTACCAGCCCGAGATCGCGTACTTCGAGTGCCTCCACGAGCTCAAGCTCATCGTCGACCTGATCTACGAGGGCGGCCTGTCGTGGATGCGGTACTCGATCTCGGACACGGCCGAATGGGGCGACTACCTGAGCGGACCCCGGGTCGTCGACGAGGGCGTTCGCGAGCGCATGCGTCAGGTCCTGGCCGAGATCCAGGACGGCACCTTCGCGCAGGAGTGGCTGGGGGAGGCCGGCGCCGGCTTCCCCCACTTCCTCGCGCTGCGTCGCGAGGCCCGCGGCTCTCGACTCGAGTCCGTGGGCCGCGAGCTGCGTCCGATGATGCCTTGGTTGCATTCCGAGCAAAAGGTGGTGCCCGATGGCGAAGGGTAGCGACCCCGATGTAGTCCGGATCTTCGACACCACGCTGCGCGACGGCGAACAGGCACCCGGGATCGCGCTCACCCGGGCCGAGAAGGTCGAGATCGCCGAGCAGCTTGCGCGTCTCCAGGTCGACGTGATCGAGGCGGGCTTCCCCGTCTCGAGCGAGGGCGAGTTCGAGGCGGTCAGCGAGATCGCGTCCAGCGTCAGGGGCCCGGTGATCGCGGCGCTCGCCCGCGTCGTGCCCGGCGACATCACCCGGGCCGCCGAGGCGCTCGCCGGGGCCGAGCGCTGGCGCATCCACACGTTCATCTCGACCAGCGACATCCACATGACGGACATGCTCCGGATGAGCAACGGACAGGTCCTCGACGCGATCCGCGAGGGCGTCAAGCTCGCCGTCGGCTTCACCGAGGACGTGGAGTTCAGCGCGCAGGACGCCACCCGCACGGAGCTCGATTTCCTCCTCGAGTGCTTCCGCGTCGCGGTGGACGCCGGCGCGACCACGATCAACGTGCCCGACACGGTCGGGTACGCGATGCCGCACGAGTTCGGCGAGCTCGTCCGCACGGTGCGCGAGGCGGTCCCGGACCACATCGTGATCTCGACGCACTGCCACAACGACCTCGGGCTCGCCGTGGCGAACTCGCTGGCCGGGATCGTGAACGGGGCGAGACAGGTCGAGGTTGCGGTGAACGGGATCGGCGAGCGGGCCGGCAACTGCTCGCTCGAGGAGGTCGCGATGATCGTCCGAACGCGCCGGGAGGCGCTCGGCGTCTCGCACGGACTCAACCTCAAGGAGGTCGTGCGCACGTCGCGCCTGGTGAGCATGACGACCGGCTACGGCGTCCAGCCGAACAAGGCGGTGGTGGGCTCGTCGGCGTTCGCGCACGAAAGCGGGATCCACCAGCACGGGGTGCTCGCGAACCGGGCGACCTACGAGATCATGGACCCGCTCGAGATCGGTCTGGAGGGCAACCAGCTCGTCCTCGGCAAGCACTCGGGCCGGCACGCCTTCTCGGACGCGCTCGAGAAGATCGGGATCGAGCTCGACGAGGACCACCTCAACCGCGCCTTCGCGCGCTTCAAGGAGCTCGCCGACCGGAAGATCCAGCTGACGGACCAGGACCTCGGGGCGATCGTGTCCGAGGAGCTCGGCGCGGCCGCCGAGGACGTGTTCGTGCTCGAGGCGCTCCAGGTGGGGGGCGGCACCGCGCTCTCGCCGACGGCCAGCGTTCGGCTCCGCCGGGGCGAGGAGATGATCGAGGAGTCCGCGATGGGCGACGGCATGATCGACGCGGCGATGGGCGCGATCCAGCGGGCGTCGGGGGTCGAGGGCAGGCTGGTCTCGTTCAACGTCTCCGCGGTCACGGGCGGGACGGACGCGTTAGGGGACGTGGTCGTGCAGCTCGATGCGCTCGGGCGCCGGGTCACGGGGCGTGGCGTCGCGACGGACGTGGTCGAGGCGAGCGCGCGCGCCTACCTGGCCGCGGTCAACCGCGCGATGCTGATGGCGAACCTCGAGGCCGAGGCGGAGCAGGGGGCTCGGGGGGCTCGGGGAGCGAGCGCGGAGGCGCGAGCGGTAGCCAACGGGGAAAAGGTCACGCCGTGAGCTCCGCGATCCACACGGTCGGCGTGATCCGGGGGGACGGGACCGGCCCCGAGGTCGTCGGCGAGGCGTTGAAGGTCCTGGAGACGCTGGAGGTCGGGTCCGAGCTCGTCGAGTTCGACCTGGGCGCCGAACGGTACCTGCGCACCGGCGAGGCGCTGCCGGACGAGGAGCTCGAGCGCCTGCGCGCGATGGACGCCGTGTTGCTGGGCGCCGTGGGTGACCCACGCGTGCGCCCCGGCATCCTCGAACGCGACCTTCTTCTGCGCATCCGGTTCGAGCTCGACCAGTACGTGAACCTTCGACCGATCGTGCGCTACCCCGGCGTGGAGACCCTCGTACCCTCGCACGGCGAGGACGACGTCAACATGGTCGTCGTCCGAGAGAACTCCGAGGGCCTCTACACGGGGGCCGGAGGCTTCCACCGCAGGGGCACGCTCCACGAGGTCGCCGTGCAGGAGTCGATCAACACCCGGCATGGCGTCGAGCGGATCGTCCGCTACGCGTTCGAGCTCGCGATGGGCCCCGGACGAAGGCGCAAGGTGACGTTGGTGCACAAGACCAACGTGCTCACCTACGCCGGCGACCTCTATGGGCGCGTGGTCGACGAGGTCGGGGTGGAGTTCCCCGACGTCGAACGCGACTACGTCCACGTGGACGCCG
>DASUMC010000217.1:0-3251 GCA_036277855.1 Actinomycetota bacterium | reverse complement strand
TGCGTGACGGCATCCCCGTCATGCTGATCGACGAGGCCGAGAAGCCCGCGACCGGTCGGACCGCGCGCAAACCCGCGGCCAAGAAGAAGGGCCGGTGACCGTCCTCGACGACCCCGCGGCGCTGCGCGCCGCCGACCCGGGCGGGATGCTCCAGTTCGTCACGCGCCTGGGCGACCAATGCCGCGAGGGCTACGCGCTCGGCCTCGCGGCGCGACCCCTCCCCGAACCCGACGGGATCACCTCCATCGTGGTCTGCGGGATGGGGGGGTCGGCGATCTCCGGCGACGTCGTCGCCGCGCTCGCGGCGCCGCGCCTGCGGCTGCCGGTGCTCACCGTTCGAGCGCCGGAGCTGCCCGAGTTCTGCGGGCCCCACACGGTGGTCATCGCCTCGTCGTACTCCGGGGACACGGCGGAGACGGTCTCCCTGTTCGAGGAGGCCGTGGCACGGGGGTGCCGGCTCATCGCCGTCACCGCGGGCGGCGAGCTCGGCCGGCGCGCCGAGGAGCTCGGGATCGGCCGCGTGATCGTGCCCGGCGGTTTGATGCCGAGGGCCGCGTTCGGCTACCTGTCGCTCGGCGCACTCGGTGCACTCGAGGCGATGGGGATCGTGCCGGCGTATGCCGACGACGTCGAGGAATCGATCGGGGAGCTGGCGGGTGTGGTCTCGGACGCGGGACCCGAGGTCCCGCCGGTGTCGAACCCGGCCAAGGAGCTCGCGCGCGCGATCGGCGATCGCGTCCCCGTCGTCTGGGGCGCCGAGGGGATCGGCGCGGTGGCGGCGACCCGCTGGATGTGCCAGTTCAACGAGAACGCCAAGGTCCCCTCGTTCGCCGCGGCCCTTCCCGAGCTCGATCACAACGAGGTCGTCGGGTGGTCGGCGGGTCGCGGGATCGGGTTCGCGGTGATCGGGCTCCGTCACCCCGGCGAGCACGGCGACGTCGCGGCGCGCTTCCAGCCCTCCCTCGAGATCGCGCGGAACGCGGGCGCCTCGGTCCACGAGGTCCAGAGCCGGGGACGTTCGGAGCTCGCGAGGCTGCTGACGCTCGTGCAGTTCGGCGATCTGGTGTCCACGTACCTCGGCATCGTTCGCGGCGTCGATCCGTCGCCGATCGAGGCGATCGTGAACCTGAAGCGCGCGCTGGCTCAGGCATGAGCGAGGTCCGAGCGCTGCCCTCGCCCGGGGACGGGGTCTCGGAGCGGATCGCCGAGGCGATCCGCGAGCGATCGCCGCTCGAGCCCGTCGTCGGCGTCGTGCTCGGATCGGGGCTCTCCGAGGCCGTGGAGACGGTTCGCGCCGAAGCGGTCGGCGAGCAGGTGGAGCTCTCGTACGCGGATCTCCCCGGGTTCCCGGCGACGACCGTGGTGGGTCACGCGGGGCGGCTGTGGCTCGGGACCGTCGGGGACCGCGGGGTCGCGATCTTCCAGGGCCGCATCCACTTCTACGAGGGCCACGGGATGGCGCTGGCCTCGATCACGTCTCGCGTCGCGGCCGAGCTCGGGGCCCGCGCGATGGTGCTGACGGCCGCCACCGGGTCGGTGGATCCCGACATCGAGGCCGGGACGCTGGTCGTCCTGCGAGACCACTTGAACCTGATGGGACAGAACCCCCTCACCGGCTGGAGGTACCCGGACGGCTCGCCCGCATTCGTCGACGTCTCCCAGGTCTACGACCCCGAGCTCGCAGACCTGGCGCTCGCCTCGGCTCGGACGCACCTGGTGGGGACGGATCGGGCCGGTCGCATCCGCGAGGGGGTGTACGCCGCGCTCCCCGGGCCGTCGTACGAGACGCCCGCCGAGACCAGCATGCTGCGGCAGTTGGGGGCCACGGTCGTCGGGATGTCGACCGTCCCCGAGGCCGTCGCCGCCCGAGCCCTCGGGATGCGCGTGCTGGGCCTCGCGTTCGCGACGAACGCCGCGGGGGTGGAGGTCTCCCACGAGGAGGTGCTGGCCGCCTCGAAGGCCGCGGCCGGGACGATCGGCCAGGTCGTCCTGGAGCTCGTGGAACGTTTCTGACGTGGATCGCACAGGGAAGGGAAGGGTGGACGCATGGATTGCGACGTGAAGGACCTCGGCCTGGCGCAGCAGGGCCGTGAACGGGTGGAGTGGGCCGCGGGAGAGATGGGCGTGCTGGCGCTGATCCGGGCGCGGTTCGAGAAGGAACGTCCCCTGGCAGGTATCCGGATCGCGGCCTGCCTGCACGTGACGACCGAGACCGCGAATCTCGTGGAGACACTCACGGCGGGCGGGGCGGACGTGTCCCTCTGCGCGTCGAACCCGCTCTCGACCCAGGACGACGTGGCCGCCGCGCTGTGCGAGCAGAGCGACGTCGCCGTGTACGCGATCAAGGGCGAGGACCACGAGACCTACTACCGGCACATCGAGGCGGTGCTCGACCGACGCCCGCAGATCACGATGGACGACGGCGCGGACCTCGTGTCGCTGCTGCACCGCGAGCGCGGTGACCAGGTCTCGGACGTGATCGGCGGGACGGAGGAGACCACGACCGGCGTGATCCGCCTCCGCGCGATGGCCCAGGACGAGGCGCTGCGGTACCCGATCGTGTCGGTCAACGACGCCAACACGAAGCATCTGTTCGACAACCGGTTCGGGACGGGGCAGTCGACGGTCGACGCGATCATGCGCTCGACCAACCTGTTGCTCGCGGGTCGCACGTTCGTCGTCGCCGGCTACGGGATGTGCGGGCGCGGCGTGGCATCGCGGGCGAGGGGGATGGGCGCCCACGTCGTCATCACGGAGGTCGATCCGCTGCCGGCACTGGAGGCCGCGATGGAGGGCTACCGGGTCCTCCCGCTGCGCGAGGCCGCCCGGATCGGCGACGTGTTCGTCACGGTCACCGGCGACACGAGCGTGATCCGGCGCGAGCACCTCGAGGTCATGAAGGACGGCGCGGTCCTCGCGAACGCCGGTCATTTCGACGTCGAGATCGACAAGAACGCGCTCGCCGAGCTCTCGGGAGGTCGCGTGCGGCGGATCCGAGGGTACGTGGACGAGTACACGATGGGGGACGGTCGCCGTCTGCATCTCCTCGGCGAAGGGCGCCTCGTGAACCTCGCGGTGGCCGAGGGCCATCCCGCGGCGGTCATGGACATGTCGTTCGCGAACCAGGCCCTGTCGGTCGAGTGGATCGTCAAGGGTCGCGGGACGCTGGCTCCCGGCGTCTACCCGGTGCCGACCGAGATCGACGAGGAGGTCGCGAAGCTGAAGCTCCAGGCGATGGGGGTGGAGATCGA
>DASUMC010000216.1:0-2311 GCA_036277855.1 Actinomycetota bacterium | reverse complement strand
GAGGAGAACGTCCACGTTCGGATCGACGATCGCGCCGTCGTGCAGCCGGTCCAACCCGACGACGCCGAGCTGAAGCGCTGAGCTACGCCTTCTTCTCGGCGTGCCCTCCGAACTGCTGGCGCAACGCCGACAGGATCTTGTTCGCGAAGTCGGCCTCGCCCCGTGATTCGAATCGGTCGTACAGCGCCGCCGACAGCACGTGCACCGGCACGCCCTCGTCGACGGCGGCGAGCACGGTCCACCGGCCCTCGCCCGAGTCCGATACCCGCCCACCGAACGCGGCCAGCTCCGGGTCCTCGAACGTCGCCGCGGCCGTCAGGTCGAGCAGCCACGACGCGATCACGCTCCCGCGGCGCCACACCTCGGCGATCTCGGGGATGTCGAGGTCGTACCGGTAGTACCTCGGGTCGCGCAGGGGCGTCGTCTCGGCGTCGGCCTCGCGCTCGCCGGCGCCGATGCCCGCGTGCTTGAGCACGTTGAGGCCCTCGGCGTACGCGGCCATGAGCCCGTACTCGATCCCGTTGTGGACCATCTTCACGAAGTGGCCGGCCCCCGGCGGGCCGCAGTGCAGGTACCCGGCCTCCGCGGTGGTCGCATTCGCGTCGGTCCGGCCCGGCGTGCGTTCGGCCGCGTCCACGCCCGGCGCGATCGTCGCGAAGATCGGGTCCAGGCGCCGCACCACCTCCTCCTCGCCGCCGATCATCAGGCAGAACCCGCGCTCGAGACCGAACACCCCGCCGCTCGTCCCCACGTCGACGAAGTGCACGCCCTTCTCGGCGTAGCGGTCGGCGCGGTCCATGTCGTCCCGGTAGTACGAGTTCCCGCCGTCGATCACGATGTCGCCGGACTCCATCAGCTCGGCCAGCGCGTCGGTGGTCCGCTCCGCGAACGCGGCCGGCACCATCACCCACGCCGCACGCGGCTTCGCGAGCTTGTGCACGAGGTCCTCGAGCGACGCGGTCCCGATCGACCCCTCGCCCTCCAGCTGCCGTACCGAGTCCGGGTTGACGTCGTACCCGACCACCTCGTGGCCGCCCCGCATCAGCCGGCGCGTGAGGTTGGCGCCCATCCGGCCGAGGCCGACCATCCCGAGCTGCATCAGCCCACCTCCATCAGCTGCTCGAGCGTGACGCGGGCGACGCGCCGTCCGCGTCCCCGGAGCGAGCGCAGGTCGCCGAGCGCCTGCGCGTCGATCAGCGTCCCGAACGTGTAGGGCCGGCCCGGGATCGGCACGTCCGCCGAACGCCCGACGTCCACCACCTGGATGAGCACACCGTCGTTCGGGCCGCCCTTGTGCAGCTGCCCGGTCGAGTGCAGGTAGCGCGGGCCGAACCCGGTCGTGGTCGCCACCCCGTAGCGGTCGCGGATCGCGAGGCGCACGCGTTCGATCGCGTCCTCGGTCTCGGAGGTCCGGTCCAGGTACGCGAGGATCGCCACGTAGTCGCCCTCGTTCACCTGCTTGAGCAGCACACCGAGGTCGTCGAAGCCCGGGTCCTCGATCGCGCCGGATTCGAGGATCGCCTTGGTGGCGTCCTTGGCCTCCTGCACGTTCGGCTGGTCGAACGGGTTGATCCCGAGGACGTGGCCGGCGATCGCGGTCGCCATCTCCCACCGGAAGAACTCGCCGCCGATCTGCTCGCGGCCGTCGTACGGCAGCCGGGCGACCGGGTGCCCGGCGTGCTCGAGCTCGTCGAGCCCCTCGTGCTCGCCGATCGCGACGAAGACCCGGTCCCGCCCATACGCATCCGGCGTGCCGAGCGGTTCCCCGACCACGGGAACGATGCCGACGTTCTCCTTGCCGGTCGATTCGGCGACCAGCTGCTCCACCCAGCCGCCGAGGCTCGCGATCTCCTCGGGCAGCGCGAACGTGAGCTTGTCTCGGCCGGCCCTGGCCGACTCGCCCATCATCGCTCCCAGGGTCGCGCCCGGGCTCTGGGCGGCGGGAAGCGTCCGTTCGGACGCCGTCTGCATCTCCTGGCCGCGGTCGAGCACCTCGTGCAACGGCGCGCCGATCAAGGCTGCGGGGACCAGCCCGAAGTACGACAGTGCCGAGTACCGGCCGCCGATGTCGTCGGGGTTGACGAACACCGATCGGAACCCACGCTCGCGAGCCAGCGTCTCGAGCGACGTCCCAGGGTCGGTGATCGCGACGAACTGGGCCCCGTGGGGTGTTCGGTCCCAGAAGAGGGCGAGGTGGCTAAGGGTCTCGGTCGTGCCGCCCGACTTGCTCGCCACGATGAACAGGGTTCGGTCCAGCTCGAGCTCGCCCGCGACGCGCTCAATCGTCGCCGGGTGGGTCGTATCGAGGACG
>DASUMC010000215.1:0-3525 GCA_036277855.1 Actinomycetota bacterium | reverse complement strand
ACGCTCGAGTGGCGGCTGAGGAGGACGCGGACGGTCGTGGGCCCCTTGCCCTTCACCTCGAGGATCTCGGATGGCCCGAAGTCGTATCGATCCCCCAGCTCCTCGATCGTGGACTCGGAGACCAGGAAGCGACCGGGCCCCGCGTTCGTCTCGAGCCTGCTCGCGAGGTTCACGGTGTCACCCCACAGGTCGTACGCGAACCTCTGGACCCCGATCACCCCGGCGACGGCCGGTCCTGTGGCGATCCCGCCGCGCACCACGATCGGGTCGCCCGACGGCCACTTGATCTTCCCGGCCTCGGTGAGGATGTCGACCGCCATCCCGACGGCGGCGTCCGCGTGATCGGCCATGGGGGTCGGAGCGCCGGCGACGGCCATGTACGCGTCCCCGATCGTCTTGATCTTCTCGAGGCCGTGCCGCGCGGCGATCTCGTCGAAGTGGCTGAAGAGCTCGTCCAGGGCATCGGCGAAGGCCTCCGGGGACGACCGTGCGGCCTGTGCCGTGGATCCGACCGCGTCCGCGAAGAACACGCTCACGCGATCGAAGTTCTGCGCGATCCGTCCGCCGGACGAGGTCTTGAGCTGCTCCACGATGGCCCCGGGCAGCATGTTGAGCAAGAGCCCGTCGGACCGCGTCCGTTCCTGCTCGACCTGACGTTCGCGCAGGAACAGGTCTCGACTGAACCGTTCCGTCCGGTAGGCGGCCAGCCCACCCAGCAGGCCGAACGAGACCAGGTAGAGCATCGCCAGCACCAGACTCACTTCGACGATGTACTTCGCCGTGAGCGCGTACGGAAGGTAGGCGCCGATACCGATCATCGTGACCAGCGCGACCAAGACGAACCGCAGGCGCAGCAGCGCGTAGGTGAACGCCGTGATCAGGATGACGCCGATGTAGCCGTACTCCGCGGGCAACGTCGAGATGCGCGAGACGTAGAAGACCCAGAACAGGAGCGTCGCCGCTGCGATGGCGACCGCCACCCATTCCCAGATGCGCCCGAAGAACCGGGTGTACGTGAGCCCGAAGCCGACGATCAACATGGGGATGAACACGCCGAACCGCATGACCATGTCGAGTCGCTGGTCGGACAGGGCCAGCATGTGGGGGCGCAGGAGCAGGCCCCACGCGACCCAGATGGCGATCCCGGCCAGGAAGCCGAAGCGGATGTTGCCGAGATCGTGACGGAAACGGTCGGCGCGATACGCCGACTCGAGACCCTGATCGCGGAACCGCAGCCGCAGCTGCTCCACCCTGACCGACCATCGCGACCCTTTTTCAGCTGTCTTCGACGTCTCGATCTCGTCCATCACGTCCCTCGCCGAACGCTTCCCGGGCCACCCCATGATGCCCGCTCGAGACGGGGCGTGTCAGCCCGGGGCCGGCGGTTGTCGCGCCCGTCGGGAACGGTGAAGATGCGCCCCGTGGAGGCTCCGGAGACCCACCCAGCACAACCGCAAACGACGGCCTCGTCTTCGCACCCACCCTCTTCGAGGACCGGCCGGATCGCCGGGGCGACCGCGTGGCTCGCTCGGATCGGCGCGGATCCCCGGGACGACGACGACCTGCGCCAGAGGAAGGCGCTGCTGGTCCTGCTCGCCGTCCTCATCGCACCCGTGTCCGTCGTCTGGGGCATCCTGTACCTCGCCCTCGGCTCGTGGGTGGGCATCGCTCCGCTCGTCTACTGTGCGATCTCGGTTGCGTCCTTGGTGGTGTTCGCGAGGACCAAGAACTTCCGGTTCCTCCTTGTCGTCCAGCTCCTCGACATCCTCGTCGCGCCGACGGCCGGCGGTCAGATGCTCGTGGGTGGATTCCTCCCCTCAGGCGCGGTCGGGGTTTGGGGCATCCTCGCTCCCATGGGAGCCCTGGTCTTCCTCGAGCTTCGCCAGGCCGTCCGTTGGTTCGTAGCTTTCATCGTCGTCTTCCTGCTCACGGGGATCCTCGGCGAGCTGCTCTTCGCGAATGCGGACCTCCCCTTGTGGTTCACGAGCACGATGCTGGCGTTGAACATCGTCGGAGCAGGTTCCATCGCCTTCATGCTCCTCGCCACCTTCGCCCAACAACGCAACGAGGCCCTTGCGGCGCTCCGGGTCGAGCAGGAGAAGTCCGAGGCCCTACTCGTGAACGTCCTGCCCAGCTCGATCGCCGCCCGACTGAAGGCCACCGACCGGATCGCCGACCACTTCGACGCGACCTCGATCCTGTTCGCCGACGTCGTGGATTTCACGCCGCTTTCGCAGCGGCTCCCGCCGGCCGAGACGGTCGACATCCTCGATCGGCTGTTCTCCCACTTCGACGCGCTGGTGGAGCGGCACGGGCTCGAGAAGATCAAGACCGTCGGCGATTGCTACATGGCGGCCGCGGGGGTGCCGGATCCGCATGCAGATCATGCGCGCCGGGCCGCGCTCCTGGCGCTGGACATGCGAGAGGCGGTCGCGACCTCGGCGGTGGCCGGGCGCGACGGACTCGAGCTGCGGATCGGGATCAACTCGGGACCGGTCGTCGCAGGCGTGATCGGCAGGAAGCGCTTCATCTACGACCTGTGGAGTGACGCCGTGAACACGGCGAGCCGGATGGAGTCCCAGGGCACGCCCGGCGAGATCCAGATCACCCGCGCCACGTACGAGCTGCTGAAGGACGAGTTCGTGTGCCGGCCACGGGGAACGATCCCGGTCAAGGGCAAGGGCGAGATGGAGACCTGGTATCTCGTAGGATCGCGGTCGCACCTGGTCCCCGACCGATCGACCCCGATCCCTAGGGTGGAAGGTGATCTTCGGCCCAGCGGCTGATCTGTGCGAGAGCGGGCACCAGAGCTCGGCCCGAGTCGGTGAGCGCGTAGGTGACGGAGAGCGGCGGCCCATCCGCAACGGTGCGGGAGACGAGGCCCGCGTCGGTGAGCTCGCCGAGCCGATCGGAGAGCACGGAGTCGCTGATTCCCTCGACTGCGCGCGCGAGCGCGCGGAACCCGGTCGGCCCGCCGCTCAACGTCCCCAGCACCACGCCCGTCCAGCGCTTGCCGAGCAGATCGAACGCGCGCATCAGCGCCCCGTCGGCGCGCCCGCACGCCTCGGCGTCCAGACGCGGAAGCTGCCGGGTCGATCGGCTCATGGGAATAAGACTAGCAGACTCCTAGTTGCTAGCCGGATAGAAGTTACCGCCGATCACTCGAAGGGAGATGGGGACGATGCGGCAAGCCGTCAAGGAGACATCGCGAGACGCGATCCTCGTGGAGGACGCGCACGTCCGGCCGATGATGGGCTTCGAGATCCTGGAGCCTCTTCCGGCGCGGAGCGTGCCGTACGAACGGGTCGATCCGTTCATCCTCGTCCACGAGGCTCGCTTCCGGCTCTCGGAGCTGCAGGATGTCGACACCAAGCACCCCCACCGGGGGTTCGACAACCTCTGGTACATCCTCCAGGGCTCGGCCAGCACCGGCCACAGCACGGGACCGGGAGGAGCGATCGAGCGGGCCAGACTGCCCGAGGGCGCGCTCCTGGCGCTCAGGACCGGGCGCGGCGCCTGGCACGC
>DASUMC010000214.1:0-3875 GCA_036277855.1 Actinomycetota bacterium | reverse complement strand
GCTCCTGCCGTTCCTCGTGACGTCGGGGACGCCGGCGGTCGTCGCCTCCGCGATCCTGTCCGGCATCTCGCTGTTCGGCGTCGGGGCGGCGATGTCGTACCTGACCGGACGTCCGTGGCTCCTGTCGGGATCCCGGATGCTCGCCGTGGGTTCCGCGGCCGCCGGCGTCACGTTCCTCGTCGGCATGGCGCTCGACGTCGGAGTGCTCAGCTAGGAGCGACCTCGGCCGCCGCCGCGGCGTCGACGACGACGAGCTGCTCTGCGGTCGCGACCCGGCCCGATGGGATCGAACGGTCGCCCGCGAGCAGCCGCGGCACCATGGGTGCCTTGTCGCTCCCGGTGATCAGCCAGAGGGCTCGGCCGGCTCGGTCGAGGACGGGATAGGTCACGGTCATCCGCCGAAGACCGCGGTATTCGCCCGTCACCGCGACATCACGGTCGGTAACGTCGAGGACCGGGTCACCCGGCACGAGCGACGCGGTGTGGCCGTCGTCGCCCATCCCGAGGTGCACGAGCTCGAACGCCTCCGGCAGGGAGGCCGCGTATCGGTCGGCCGCGGCCTGAAGGTCGGGTTCGGTCACGGGCATCGGCCTCAGGTCCGCCCCGGACGGGATCAGCGGCACGAGGCCCGTGATGTTCCGGTCGGGGTCGCCGTCGGGGGCCACGCGCTCGTCCACCTGCCAGATGCCGACCTCCTCCCACGGCACGTCCTCCCCTTCGAGGTCTCGGAACATCGTCCACGGGGACCGGCCACCGCTCAAGGCGAAGGTGAACCGCCCACGTGCCGCGATCGCCTCGCGCGCCGCCGCGGCGACGACCTCGGCCGCACGCCGCGCGACGGCCTCGGCGTCGGGCACGACCTCGAGGACGCGGTTCGGGGCGGGGCTCACGCCTCCTCGAACCCTTCTCCCCCGCCGACGAGGAACTCGAGCGAGTCGCGGAGCGCCTCGTACCGGCGCTCGCCGAGCTCACGCCGCGCGCGGGCCTCGACCGCGGCGACGGCCCTGCGCGCCTCCGCCACGAACCGCCGGCCCCGAGCCGTCAGCCGCACCATCTTCGCTCGCGAATCGTCCGTATCGGGGACACGCCGTACGTACCCCCGCGTCTCGAGGTCGTCCACGAGCAGCATCATCCCCTGTTTGGTCATGCGCGCGCGCCGAGCGAGATCGGTCAGGCGCGTTCCCCACCGTCGATCGATGTGCATGAACAGCGCCGCGTGGCCCGGACGCGCGTCGGGGAACCCCCGCTCCCGCAGGCCCTCGACGATCTCGGCGCCGAGCACGCGCGAGGCCTCGAGCAGCAGTCGGGACAGATCCGGCTCGCCCACGCGGGCATCGTCACCCGCGGTCCGGTGAACGTCAACCTCCTTGACCGCCACCCGGCGGTACGCTCCCACGATGACGGTCGAGGTTCGTCCCGCGCGTCCGGAGGAGTACGAGGAGACCGGCCGGGTGACGGCGCTCGCGTATCGCGAGTTCGCCGACAGCGACTCGTGGGACCGGTACCTCGAGCTGATCGCGGACGTCGGCGCCCGCGCGGACATCGCCCTCGTCCTCGCGGCGTTCGAGGACGGCCGGGTCCTCGGGAGCGCCACCCTCGAGCTCGACCAGCGGATCGAGGACGACGAGCCGGTCCTTCCGCCGGAGCAGGCGGAGATCCGGATGCTCGGCGTCGACCCCGATCGGCGAGGGCGTGGCGTGGCGAAGGCGCTCATGGACGCCTGCTTGGCATGGGCGGCGAGGGCCGGCAAGACGCGGATGCTCCTGCACACGACGCAACGGATGAAGGTGGCACAGGCGATGTACGAGTCGATGGGCTTCGAGCGGTTGCCCGACCGAACGTTCCCCGACGGCTTCGTGCTGCTCACCTACGAGAAGGCCATCGAGCCCGCGACGCGCGAGCCCTAGCCGCTCCCGGTGCGAACGACCTCGCCCGTCGCCATGATCACGCCGTCCTCGGTGACCGCTTCGACCAAGCCACCTCGGAACTGCTGCTCGTACAGCCGCGCGTACACGCCCCCTCGCCGGAGCAGTTCGGCGTGCGTCCCGCGTTCGACGATGCGGCCGCGATCGGCCACGAAGATCACGTCCGCCGATAGGATGGTCGACAGCCGATGTGCGATCGCGATCGTCGTTCGACCGTGCATCAGCGGCACCAGCGCTGCCTGCACCAACCGCTCCGAGGTCGTGTCCAGCGACGAGGTGGCCTCGTCCAGGATCAGGATCCTCGGGTCCTTCAGGATCACGCGGGCGATCGCGAGCCGCTGCTTCTCGCCGCCCGAGAGCTTGTACCCGCGTTCGCCGACGATGGTGTCGTAGCCCTCAGGGAGCTCCGCGATCCGCTCGTAGATGTTCGCGGCACGCGCGGCCGCGTCGAGCTCTTCCTCCGTGGCGTCCGGCCGCCCGTACAGGAGGTTCCTGCGGATCGTCGTGTGGAACAGGTAGGTCTCCTGCGTGACGACGCCGATCAGGTCGCCGAGCGACTCGAGCTTGAGGTTGCGCACGTCGACCCCGTCGATCTTCACCGCGCCGCGCTGCACGTCGTAGAGGCGAGGTACGAGGTAGGTCATCGTGGTCTTGCCGGCTCCCGACGGCCCGACGAGGGCCGCGAGCTGGCCCGGTTCGATCGTGAGGGAGACGTCCTCCAGCGTCCATTCCCTCGGCGCCTCGTTGGCGAGCTCCAGGTCGCTCGGGGAGACCGGTCCGGCCCGCTCGCCGGCCGGGGTCTCGTACCGGAACCACACGCCGTCCAGCTCGACCCGACCGAGCACCCGGTCGGGGGGGATCGCGACCGCATCGGGTGCATCCTCGATCTCGTGGTCGAGGTCCAGGTACTCGAAGATGCGGTCGAACAACGCCATCGACGAGTGGACCTCGGTCGAGACCTGCAGCATCGAACCGATCGGGAAGAACAGGCGCGACTGCAGCGTCGTGAACGCCACGATCGTCCCCGCGGTGATCGTGCTCCCCGTCGGGTCCCGGCTGATCACCCACGCCGCCACGAGGTAGACCAGGGCCGGCGTGATCGAGAAGAACGTGCCCACGATCGCGAAGAACGATCGCCCGATCATCGTCTGACGCATCTGCAGGCCGGTCAGGCGCTCGTTCTCGTCCCGGAAGCGGCCGATCTCGTGACGCTGGCGACCGAAGGACTTCGACAACAAGATCCCCGAGACCGACAGGGTCTCCTCGGTGACGGCGGTGAGGTCGGCGTACGTCTTGGCCGTGCTCGTGGCGACCTCGCGACGAGCGCGACCGACCTTCACCGTGAGCCAGAGGAAGAACGGGAGCATGAACAACGACAGCACGGTGAGCTGCCACGAGAGGAGCAGCATCGCGACCAGCGTGCTCGCGATCACGACGACGTTGGACAGGATGTTCGACACCGTGTCGGTGAACACCGCCTGCACCCCCCCGACGTCGTTCGCGATGCGCGACTGGATCTCTCCGGTGCGGGTCGTGGTGAAGAACCTGAGCGGCATGAACTGTAGGTGCGAATACAGCGCGTTCCGCAAGTCCTGCATGACGCGCAGGCCCACCCAGTTCGCGAGGTAGGTCTGGCCGACGCCGATCACGCCGGTCACGATGGGGATCGCGATCATCAGCGCGACGCCGATGTAGACGGTGTCGAGCTGTGGACAGGCCTGGCCGGAGCAGTTGTTGGGCGGGTTGCCGAACAGCCCGTTGTCGAAGATCCACTTGATCAGAAGGGGGTTCACGACACCCAGGCCGGACGTCACCACGATGGCCAGCCCGACCCAGGCCACCTTGCGGCGGTAGGGCTTGAAGGTCCCGATCACACGCCGGACGGTCTTGGCCCGGATCGGCCGGTCGTCTTCTTGCGCCGGGGCGCGCATGTACCTGCCGTGCATCACC
>DASUMC010000213.1:0-6874 GCA_036277855.1 Actinomycetota bacterium | reverse complement strand
GCCTGGCACCCCCGCGCCGAACGCCGGCGGGACCTACTCGAGCATCGCGTCGCAGGTCACGGTGAGCGGCGGGTACTTCGCGATCGACGAGTTCCTGTTCCTGCTCGAGACGTTGCCGCGGGCCGCGAAGGTCACGACGCTTGCGGTGACGCCGTCGGGGGCCGCGACCGGCGGGACCACGCTCTCGACCAGCAATCTGCAACTCCAGGTGACGGTCGAGTTCTACACGACCGACGTGAGCGCCGGGCCCGGTTCGATCCCGGGTCCGAGCGAGACCACCGGAACGGGAGCGTAGCCATGCAGATCACGCCCCGTGACAAGAAGATCCTGCAGGTCACAGGGATCGCCTTGCCCCTGCTGCTGCTCGTGTACTTCTTCGTGCTGCGACCGGACGGCGGCGAAGATGTCGCGCTTCTCAGCGGCCCCACGGGCATCACCGGGAGCACCGGCGTGCCTACGGAGTCGCCGAGCGTGACGCCGTCCCCGACGCCCCGCGAGACGCTGCCGCCCGTGTCGCTGGCCGGATCAAGGGATCCCTTCTCGATCCCTCCCGGTCTCGAGCTGTCCACGGGCGGCAGCGTCAGCCCCACCACGACGGGGGCCGGCACGACGACGATCCCAGCGACGACGACGTCCCCGCTGGGCACGACCACGTCGACGCTTCCGCCGCCGCCACCACCACCGCCACCGCCACCGACCACGACCACCACGCCTCCTCCCGGGGGAGGCGGCGGCGGGGGAGGCGGTGGCGAGCACCCCGGGAACAAGATCCTGATCGGCGATCACGACGTGAAGCTGATCGGTGTGGGCGGCAGGGGCGAGAGGCTCGACGTGCAGGTCGACGGCAAGGTCTACACGGTCCAGCCGGGGGCCACGTTCGACGACAACTTCATGCTCGTGAAGATCGACGGGACGTGCGCCACGTTCCTGTTCGGCGATCAGAGCTTCGAGCTCTGCGAGAAGTAGGAGCTCGGAACGCCGGCGTCATTCGCCGACGTTCGGGTTCGAGCCAAACGGGTCGGGGAGCGCTGCCCACAGGCACCGGCGCCGCGCACGGGGGAGCGGTCGCCGGTCCGAGAGGGCGGCCTCGGCGACGGGGCCGCCCTCTACCCATCCCGGGCCATCCGTGCCATACGCGGTGGCCCTCGGGCCATCCCGTTCCGGACGGAACGGCGGTGCCGACGGAGCGGTCTCCTATGATGAGCCCATGTTGCGCCTGCTCACGGCCGGTGAATCCCACGGGAAGGCGTTGGTAGGTGTGCTCGAGGGCCTTCCGGCCGGCATCCCGGTCTCGCCGAAGGAGATCGCGGCCGAGCTCGCGCGACGGCGTCATGGCCACGGGCGGAGCGGGCGACAGAAGCTCGAGGGCGATCGGTTCGAGATCGTGTCCGGGGTCCGACACGGCCTCACGCTGGGCAGTCCGATCGGGGTCACGATCGAGAACGCGGAGTGGGACCGCAAGTATCGGGACCTCATGTCCGTCGAAGGCGAAGCGGATCCGTCGGACCGCCTGACGCGGCCTCGGCCCGGACACGCGGACCTGGCCGGCGCCCTGAAGTACGGGTTCGACGACGTCCGCAACGTCCTGGAGCGCGCGAGCGCACGCGAAACGGCCATGCGGGTCGCGCTGGGGGTGTTCTGCAAGGCCCTGCTCGCCGAGCTCGGGATCGCGGTGGTCTCCCACGTCGTGCGGATCGGCAAGGTCGCGGTGCGCTCGACACGCATGCCGCGCCCCGAGGACCTCGAGACGATCGATGCGTCGCCGGTTCGATGCCTCGACGAGGTGGTGGCCGACCGGATGGTGGCCGAGATCGATCGCGCCCGGAAGGCCCGCGACACCGTCGGAGGGGTGTTCGAGGTGATCGCCTTCGGGTGCCCCCCAGGGCTCGGCTCCCACGTCCAGTACGACCGCAAGCTCGATGCGCGTCTGGCCCTGTCGCTGATGAGCATCCAGT
The DNA here is from genome assembly GCA_036277855.1 of Actinomycetota bacterium. GTDB lineage: Bacteria > Actinomycetota > UBA4738 > UBA4738 > HRBIN12 > DASSJM01. Next base: position 4,919 of record DASUMC010000213.1, on the reverse strand, counting down.
CGGTCAAGGGCGTCGAGGTGGGGGACGGGTTCGCCGTGGCGTCCAAGCCGGGCTCGCGCGCGCACGACGAGATCGTGACCGGCCGCGGCGGGCTGCGGCGGAAGAGCTCGCGGTCGGGCGGGATCGAGGGAGGCATCAGCACCGGCCAGCCGATCCGCGTTCGGGCGGCGATGAAGCCGTTCTCCACCGTGCCGAAACCGCTGGCGACGGTCGATCTGGCCACGGGAAGACCGGAGGTGGCGATCACGCAGCGGACGGATGTCTGCGCCGTCCCCGCCGGCGCGGTGGTCGGCGAGGCGACGGTCGCGTTCGTGCTGGCTCAGGCGGTCCTGGAGAAGTTCGGCGGCGACGCCGTCCCCGAGACGCGCCGCAACCTCGACGCGTTCGTGGCCGGACTGCGGTGACCGCCCGACTCGCCATGGTGGGCCGCCCGTGATCGTCTACCTCGTCGGGATGCCGGGATCGGGCAAGTCGACCGTGGGCCCCGAGCTCGCGCGGCGGCTCGGCGTGCCCTTCGTCGAGCTCGACGGGCGCATCGAGCACGCCGCGGGCTCCTCGGTCCGCGAGATCTTCGAGCGCGAGGGCGAGGCCCGTTTCCGCGAGCTCGAGGCGGCGGCCCTGGTCGAGGCCGCGTCGCACGACCCGTCGGTCGTCTCGTGCGGCGGCGGAGTCGTGCTGGAACCAGCCAACCGCGTCTCGCTGCGGGCGACCGGCGAGGTGGTGTTCCTCTCGGTCCCGCTCGAGGTGCTCGCGGAGCGGGTGCGCCCCGGGGCCGACCGTCCGCTGATCCGCTCCGAGGGCGACCTCGAGCGCCTGTTCCGTGACCGAGAGCCGCTATACCGCGAGTTCGCCGCCCACGTCGTCGACGCGAGCGGTCCCGTGGACCACGTGGCCGCGTCGATCGAGAAGGAGCTCCTGCGGTGGAGCGCGTGAGCGTTCCGGTGCCCGGGCGGGCGTACGAGGTCTGCATCGGGTCGGGCGTGCTCGCGCACGCCGACGAGCTCGTCCCTGCGCTCGCGGGCGCCGAGCGCGCGTTCGTGATCGCCGACGCTCCCGTGGCCGAGCGTTATCTCGCCGCCCTGTCGGACGGTCTCGCCGCCCGCGGCCTGGGCGTGGTGCACCTGGGCGTGCCCGAGGGCGAGGAGGCCAAGTCGCTGCAGGTCATGAACGCGCTCGAACGCCAGCTCGCCACCCAGGCGGCGCACCGGGACGATCCGATCGTCGCGCTCGGGGGCGGCGCGGTCGGGGATCTCGCCGGCTTCGTCGCGGCCACGTACATGCGGGGCGTCCCGTTCGTGCAGGTGCCCACGACGCTCACCGCGCAGGTGGACGCGGCGATCGGCGGCAAGACCGGCGTCAACATCCCCGAGGGCAAGAATCTCGTGGGCGCCTTTCACCAACCAGTGGCCGTGCTGGCCGACGTGGGGACGCTCGCCACGCTGCCCGATCGAGCGTTCCGGAGCGGGCTCGCGGAGGTGGCGAAGTACGCGCTCACCCTCGATCCCGAGCTGCTCGAGGCGCTCGAACGCGATCCATCGCCCCTGCTCGACCGGGAACCGGCGCTCCTGGAGGAGGTCGTGACCCGGTGCGTGCGCGCCAAGGCCGCCGTGGTCGCGGTGGACGAACGCGACGAGGGCCGCCGCCTGGTCTTGAACTACGGCCACACGCTCGGCCATGCGCTCGAGCGCCTCGACGCGTTCGCCGGCCGGACCCACGGCGAGGCGATCTCCGTGGGGATGGTGTTCGCGGCCCGGCTCTCCGAGGCGCTCGGCCGTGGCCCCTCGGGCCTCGTGGCCCGGCACGTTCGGTTGCTCGCGTCCCTGGGGCTCGAGACCGACGGAGGCCTCCCGCCCGCCGAGGAGGTCCTCTCGTCCATCCGGATGGACAAGAAGTACCGGGGCGGGGCGCGGTTCGTACTGTTGGAGGACGTAGGCCGTCCGTTCGTCGAGGACACGGTCCCGGAGGAGCTGCTGCGCGCCGCGCTCGACCGGTCCGGCTCGGGCGCGCAGGCGATGGGGGGTTGAGGGTGCGGGTCCTGTTCCTGTTCGGCCCGAACCTCGGGGCACTCGGACGCCGGGAGCCTGAACGGTACGGCACGCAGACGCTCGAGGAGATCATGGAGGAGGTGGCCGAACGCGGCGCCCGGCTCGGCCACGAGCTCGCATGGCGTCAGACCGATCACGAGGGCGAGCTGATCGGGTGGCTGAACGGCGCCGCGGCCGAAGGGTTCCAGGTCGTCGTCGCCAACCCCGGCGCCCTCTCGCACACCTCGTACGCGCTTCGCGACGCGGTCGAAGGCTGCGGGCTGCCGGTGGTCGAGGTCCACATGACGAACATCTACGCCCGCGAGGAGTTCCGCCGGCACTCCGTGATCTCGGCCGCGTGCCGCGCGACCATCGCGGGTGCAGGTGCGGGCGGCTACCACGTCGCGCTGGAGGCGCTCCCATGGATCACGGGCTGAGACGCTCGCGCCTCGGCGAACGCCTCGCCGAGCTCGAGGTCGAGGGGCTGGTCGTCACGCGGCTGCCCAACGTTCGCTACCTCACGGGGTTCACGGGGTCCAACGCGCAGGTCGTGGTCGCATCGGACGGCTCGGCCGTGTTCCTGACCGACGGCCGATACGGTGCGCAGTCGAGCCATGAGGTGCCCGACCTGCCGCGGACCGTCTACCGGCAGGGGTACCCGCAACCGCTGGTCCACGCCTGCCGGACCCTCGGGATCGGTCGGGCGGGTTTCGAACGCCACGGGCTCACCTACGAGGGGTGGGAGCAGCTCACGGACCGGGCCGACGGCCTCGAGCTCGTGCCGGTCGGAGCCGAGGTCGAACAGCTTCGCCGAACCAAGGATCCCGAGGAGATCGCGCTGATCGACCGCGCGCAGGGTTGCGCGGACCGGGCGTTCGAGACGGTGGTCCTCGGCGGCGGGTTGCGTGAGGGCGTGACCGAGCGCGCGTTGGCGTTGGCGCTCGAAACCGCGATGGTCGAGGCCGGCGCCGAGGATCGCGCGTTCGACTCGATCGTCGCGTTCGGCGACCACGCGGCCGAACCCCACCACCACCTCACCGACCGCGAGCTCGCCCGCGGCGACATGGTGAAGCTGGACTTCGGCGCGCGCGCGTCCGGATACCACTCCGACATCACGCGGACCGTGGCGTTCGGCGAACCCGACCGGCGGTTGCACGAGATCCGAGACGTGGTCGCCGCGGCGCAGCGGGCCGGGATCGAGGCGGTGCGCCCCGGAGCCTCTACGGTCGAGGTGGACGCGGCGGCGCGGTCGGTGATCGTCGACGCGGGGCACGGCGATGCCTTCCCGCACGGGCTCGGTCACGGGGTCGGCCTCGAGATCCACGAGGCGCCCTCCCTGCGCTGGGATGGGGGCGAGGAGCTGATCGAGGGGATGGTCGTCACGATCGAGCCCGGCGTGTACATTCCCGGGCTCGGAGGCGTCCGGATCGAGGACATGGTCGAGGTGACCGCCGACGGACGCCGCCCGATCCCGCGAGCCACCAAGGAGCTGAGGGTGCTGTGAGCGTGTCCACGAACGACCTGAAGAACGGCATGACGCTCGAGCTCGACGGCACGCTGTTCCAGGTGGTCGAGTTCCAGCACGTCAAGCCGGGCAAGGGAGGGGCGTTCGTCCGCACGAAGCTCCGCAACGTCAAGACCGGCTCGGTGGTCGAGCGCACCTTCAACGCCGGCGTCAAGGTGGGCCTCGCGATCGTCGAGCGCAAGGACATGCAGTACCTGTATCGCGACGGCGAGTCCCTGACGTTCATGGACATGACGTCCTACGAGCAGATCCCGGTCCCGGCCGGGATCGTCGGAGACGGCGCGAGCTGGCTCTCGGAGGGAGCGACCGCGCAGGTGGCGATGCATCAGGGCACCCCGATCGGGGTCGAGCTGCCGGCCTCCGTCACGTTGGCGATCACGAAGACCCAGCCGGCCGTGAAGGGCGACACCAAGACCAACGCGATGAAGCCCGCCGTGCTGGAGACCGGCGCCGAGATCCAGGTGCCGATGTTCGTCGAAGAGGGGGAGCGCGTGAAGGTCGACACGAGGTCGGGCGCCTACATGGAACGGGTGAAGTGACTGCTTGAGCTCGCGCAGGCAGGAGCGGCGCCTCGCGATCGAGATCCTGTTCCAGGCGGACGTCACGGGGAAGGACGGCCGGTCGGCCCTGGCCGGATGGGTCGCGTCAGGACGCACCGTCCCCGCGTTCACGCGCGAGCTGGTCGAGGGTGTGACCGATCACCTGGCAGAGATCGACGAGACGATCGGGGCACACTCCGAGGGGTGGACCGTCGACCGGATGGCGTCGGTCGACCGCACGGTCCTACGGGCGGCCGCCTACGAGCTGGCGTTCGACCGCGCGGTGCCGGTCGCCGTGGCGATCGACGAGGCGGTGCGCGCGGCCAAGGACCTGTCCACGGACGACTCGGGGCGGTTCGTCAACGGTGTGCTCGGCAAGATCGCGAGCGAGCTCGATCCGGGGCCGGGCGGCCGAGCTGAAGGGCCGAGCTGAGGGAGGCTACTCGGGAGCCTGCGCCTTGCCCTCGGTGCGCTGCTCCGCGTCGTCCGGCGTGCCGGCCTGTTCGGATCCGGAGGCGCCTTCGGACATCCCCTTCTTGAACTCGCTCGAGGACTTGCCCAGCGACCGGGCGAGATCGGGGAGCTTCTTGGCTCCGAAGAGGAAGACGATCAGTGCCACGATGCCGACGATGACCCACTCGTTCATCAGGATCCCGCCCTTCGATGTCGGGCCCCCAGTGTACGCCCCGGGGGCCGCTCGCAGGTCCGGTGGCGGGACCGTGCTATCCTCGCCCCGAACTTCCCCCTTTAAGTCCGGTCCCGAGAGGCCGGGAAGGGAGCCGAAGACGGTCTGCGCCCGAACACGACGCCCCGCCGCACCCGCGGCCGGGC
>DASUMC010000212.1:0-4036 GCA_036277855.1 Actinomycetota bacterium | reverse complement strand
CGGGTCTGGACATCGACTCGCTGAAGGCCGTGGCCGGCGGCATCGCCCAGCTGATCGGGCCGGACCTCGGCGTCCTGCTCATCACCCACTACCAGCGGATCCTGAACTACATCACGCCCGACTTCGTCCACGTGATGATCGGGGGTCGTATCGTGAAGTCCGGCGGCAAGGAGCTCGCCCACGAGCTCGAGGAGAAGGGTTACGAGGGCGTGCGTGCGGAGCTCGGCCTCGGCGAGCCGGACGCGGCGGCGTAGGAGGCACTGGATGGCGGTCATGCAGCAGCGCGGCGCTGGGACGCTCGATGTCGAGCGGATCAAGGCCGACTTCCCGATCCTCGAGCGGACCAGTCACGGCAAACGCCTGGTCTATCTCGACAGCGCGAACACGAGCCAGAAGCCGCGCACGGTGATCGACACGATCACCGAGTTCTACGAGCGCCACAACGCCAACCTGTACCGCGCCGTCTACGAGCTCGCGGAGGAGGCGACGGCGATGTTCGAGGGAGCGAGGATCACGCTGTCGCGCTTCATCGGCGCGCCGGATCCCTCGACGGTCGTGTTCACCCGAGGCACCACCGAGTCGATCAACCTCGTCGCCAATGCCTGGGGCCGGAGGTTCCTCCGCGAGGGCGACGAGATCCTGTTCAGCGAGATGGAGCACCACTCGAACATCGTCCCGTGGCAGCTCGTCGCCGCGGCGACCGGTGCGGTCACGCGGCTCGTCCCGATCGAGGACGACGGGACCCTCGACCCGTCGAAGGTCGAGGCCCTCATCACCGATCGAACGAAGGTCCTCGCCATCACCGGACAGTCGAACGTGCTCGGCACGATGCCCTCCATCCACCGGTTGGCCGAGTCCGCCCACGCCGTGGGTGCGATCGTGGTCGTGGACGGCGCGCAGCTCGTCCCGCACAACCCGGTGGACGTCGCGGAGCTCGGCGTGGACTTCCTCACGGTCTCGGGCCACAAGATGCTGGGCCCGACGGCGTCGGGCGGGCTCTACGGACGTCTCGAGCTGCTCGACGCGATGGACCCGTTCCTGGGCGGCGGGGAGATGATCATGGAGGTCTATCCCGACCACTCGACATTCAAGGCGCCGCCGCACAAGTTCGAGGCGGGGACGATGAACATCGCCGAGGAGATCGGCCTGGCCGCGGCGATCGAGTACCTCGAGGCCCTCGGCATGGAGAACGTCAGGAGCCACGAGCGGGAGCTCACGGCCTACGGCATCGAGGCGCTGGAGTCGGTGGGCGCGACGGTGTTCGGCCCGAAGGATCCCGGGCTCCGCGGTGGCGCCCTCTCGTTCTGGTACAAGGACATCCATCCGCACGACCTGGCCCAGGTGCTCGATCAGGAGGGGGTGTGCGTGCGGCCCGGACATCACTGCGCCCAGGTCCTGATGCGGCGGTTGGGGGTGCCGGCGACGACACGAGCCTCGTTCTACGTGTACAACACGAGGGAAGACGTGGACGCGCTGATCGTGGCGCTCGAAAAGGCGGGGGCGTTCTTTGGCGCTTGACGAGCTCTACAAGGAAGTCATCCTCGACCACTACAAGAACCCGAGGAACAAACGCGAGATGCCGGACGCCGATCTCTCGTGCTCGAAGAACAACCCGCTGTGCGGCGACGAGATCACCGTGTTCGTGCACGAGGACGACGGGAAGGCGCTCGACGTCTCATTCCTGGGGCAGGGGTGCTCGATCAGTCAGAGCTCGGCCTCGATGATGACCGAGGCCGCCGCCGGCAAGACCCGCGGGGAGGTCGAGCAACGGATCGGTGCCTTCCGCGGCATGATGGCCGGCGAGGTGGAGGCGGACGAGGACGCGTTCGGCGAGCTCGTGGCGCTGAAGGGCGTCGTGAAGTACCCGGTCCGGGTGAAGTGCGCGGTCCTCGCGTGGGACGTGCTGCAGGAGGCGCTCGCCGGCGAGGGCGAGGCCGGGGGCTCCGCCCCGCACTAGCGCGGACGCGTCGCGAGGAAGCCCTCGGCGCCGACCGGGCGCTCGTCATGGACGAGCGGCACTGCCCGCACCTCGAACCCGGCGTCGCCGATCAACCGGAGCCACGTCGCCCGAGGGAACAGACCACAGACGTGTTCGTCCAGCTCGGTGTGCACTGACCCGTCGGGCTCGTGGAAGACATAGGTGAGATCCATCCGCACCGTCGTGTCGTCCGGGTCCGGATCCCAGGTCCACTCGAGGTAGCGAAGTGCCCGGTCCGCCCCATCGTGCCCGCCATGGTCGGCCGCCGGCTCGAAGGTCTCCTTCACGGCGTCGGGAACGAACAGCGCCACCCCGCCGGGGCTGCAGTGCTCGAAGGCCGTCGCGAACACCCCGCGGAGATCGGCCTCGGTGGTCATGTACGCGATCGCGTCGTGCACGAACACCGCGTCGAACGACCGCCCCAGGCGCACCGAACGCATGTCGCCCTCGAGGTGCTCGCACTCGGGGTTGAGCCGGCGGCTCACGTCGAGCATCTGCGGCGAGCGGTCGACCAGCGTGAGCTCGAACGACGCCTTCATGTGGGACGCGTTGTTGCCGCCGCCCGAACCGAGCTCGACGACCGTCCGCGCCTCACCGTTCGAGGCCTCGAGGATCAGGCGCGTGTACTCGGCCGCCTCCTCGGCATAGTCTTCCGGCGCCGAGAGCAGCGGCCACCAATCGGCGAGCTCCCGATAGAGCCTGGGTGACTCCTCCACGGTCACGAGCCTAGCCCGTGCCGCCCCGCCGGTCCGAGGAGGCTCTAGGCTTCGCGGATGCCGAGGCTCCGACCCTCGCTCGACTGGCTGCTCGTGCTCGTCCCCGTGTCGATCGTGCTCGAGCTCGCGGGCGGCAACGAGCTCCTCATCTTCCTGACGGCGGCGGGCGCGATCCTGCCGCTGGCCGGGCTGATCGGCCGTTCGACCGAGCAGCTTGCGCTCCACACGGGACCGAGGGTGGGGGGGCTGATCAACGCGACGTTCGGCAACGTGACCGAGCTCGTGATCGCGTTCTTCCTGATCCTGGACGACAAGACCGAGATCGTGAAGGCGTCGCTCACGGGCTCGATCATCGGGAACCTCCTCCTGGTGCTCGGGCTGTCGTTCCTGTTGGGAGGGCTGAAGCACGAGGAGCAGACGTACAACGCCCGTTCGGCCTCCATCCACGCGACCTCGCTGGTGCTGGCCGTGACCGCACTGCTCATGCCGGCGCTGTTCGCGCACTCGCAGAACACGGACACATTCATCCAGCGCGAGGTGGTGAGCGGCACGGTAGCCGCCGTATTGATCGTGCTCTACGTCGCCGCCCTCGTGTTCACGCTGGTCACCCACGAGCACCTGTTCCGAACGCCCTCGACGGATGAGCACGCGACGTGGTCCCGCAACCGAGCGGTCTGGATCCTGCTTACCGCGACCGCGCTGGTGGCGCTCGAGGCCGAGTTCCTGGTGAGCTCGCTCGAGCCGGCCCTGGAGGATCTCGGCTTGTCCGAGTTCTTCGTCGGACTGATCGTGATCCCGATCATCGGCAACGCCGCCGAGCACTCGTCGGCGATCATGTTCGCCCTGCGGAACAAGGTGGACGTGACCCTCGAGATTGCGATCGGCTCGTCCACCCAGATCGCGCTGTTCGTGGCGCCGGCACTGGTCTTCATCAGCCTGTTCGTCGGCCACCCGATGGACTTCGTGTTCAGCACGTTCGAGGTGACGGCGGTCGCCCTGTCGACCGTCCTGGTCTTCATGATTTCCACTGACGGCCGGAGCAACTGGCTGGAGGGCGCCCAGCTGACGGGCGCGTACGTCATCATGGCCGTCTCGTTCTTCTTCGTGGAGGCGTTGTGATGAGATCGGCCCGCATCGCATGGCTCGGCGTCCTGGTCTGGGCGGTCCTCGCGCCCTCGCCGTCCCGGGCGCAGGGATCCGCGTTCGAGTCGACCCCGCGCTTCGACGTGAACATCGTGATCGAGGACTCGGGTGACCTGCTGGTCACCGAGACGATCGTGCAGGAGTTCGGCGCCACCCCGCGGCACGGGATCTTCCGGTACATACCGGACCGGCTCCGCTA
>DASUMC010000211.1:0-5440 GCA_036277855.1 Actinomycetota bacterium | reverse complement strand
GGAGAGGTACGCGGCGGCCTGCATCGCGTTGGCCACCATGTTGCGATGCGACAGCATCGCGCCCTTGGAGATCCCGGTCGTGCCGCCGGTGTAGATGAACCCGGCGGAGTCGGTCTCGGGCTCGATCGGCGGCGTGACCGGCACCGGTCCCGCGGCGTCGAGCCATGGTTCCCACCACGTGACCGGGGCGTCCTTCGGCACCGGGGGCCATGGCTTGCCCTGCTCGCGCTGCACCTTCTTGAACTTCAGCGCCGGCGCGAGCTGCTTCTTCGGGAACGACATGTAGTCGTTCAGCCGCGCGACGACGACGTGCCGCAGCCCCACGGTCTCGAACGCGTCCGCGAAATCCGAGTACAGCAGGTCGAGCACGACGACGACCGACGGCGCGCAGTCGCGGAGCTGGTGCTCCATCTCCCGGCTCGTGTACAGGGGGTTGTTGCCGACGACGACCGCGCCCAGGCGGGCCGTCGCGTAGAACGCGATCACGTACTGGGGGCAGTTCGGCATGATGAGCGCCACCCGATCGCCTCTGCCGACCCCCAGGCCCGCGAGCGCCGCCGAGCAGCGCTCGACCTCGCGCAGGAGTGCCGCGTAGGAGATCTTCCGGCCGAACCATGCGAGCGCGGGCGCCTCCGGATGCCTTCGTGCCGACGCCTCGAGCATCCCGAACACGGTCAGGTTCGGGTACGGCTCCAGCGTGTGGGGAACATTGGACGGGTAGGTCGCGAACCAGTGCCGGTGGTCGGTCATTGCGGGCATCATTCCAGACGAGCCAGGACCCGCTCAAGCTCGTCCCCTGGCTCGCTCCTCGGCACCCTCCTCGTCGAGGGTCCGGGGCCGATAGGCTCCCGCCTCCATGGCCGATCCGCTCGAGGAGTTCCTGGATGTCGCACGCGAGGCCCTCCCTCCGGTGGAGGGCGAGCTGGCGGTCGCGGGGCTGCGCGAACCGGTCGAGGTCCTCCGGGACGAGTGGGGGATCCCCTACCTGTCCGCCGCGTCGCTCGACGACCTGTGGTTCGCGCAGGGGCTCGTGCAGGCCTCGGAGCGGCTGTTCCAGATCGAGCTCGCGCTGCGTGCGGCGGGCGGGCGCCTCTCGGGATGGTTCTCGGACCTCACGATCGCGTCCGACCGGTTCGCTCGCACGGTCGGGTTCCACCGGATCGGGGTACGCGAGGCGCGGCGCTGGAGCGCGGCATCGCGGTCGATGATGCGGCGGTTCGTCGACGGGGCACGCGCGTGGGTCGAGGCGATGCCGGCGCCGCCGCTCGAGTACGCGATGCTCGGGGTGGCCCCCGAGCTCCCCGAGGATCTCGAGAGCTGGGCGGCGGCGTTCGCCTACCTCGCGTGGGGCCTGTCGGGCAACTGGGACGACGAGCTGCTCCGGCTCCGGCTGTCCGAACGGTTCGGGACCGAGACCGCGGCGGCACTCCTGCCCCCGCCGGCGGTCGACCCGCCCGGGCTCGCGGCGGGCTCGCTGGCCGGGCGGCTGTTGGACGGGCTCCCGCGTTCGCGCGGGCAGGGTTCGAACAGCTGGGTCGTCTCGGGTTCGAGGACGGCGAGCGGACGCCCGATGCTGGCCAACGATCCGCACCTGCTCGTGCAGCAACCGGCGGCGTGGTTCGAGCTCCACCTGCGGGCGCCCGGGTACGAGGCTCGTGGGATCGCGCTGCCCTTCGTCCCGGGCATCCTCGCCGGGATGACGCCGCACCACGCGTGGGGCCTGACCAACGTGAGCGGCGACATCCAGGACCTCTACGTCGAGCGCCTGAACGACGAGGGGACCGCCGCCGAGTTCGACGGCGCCTGGGAGCCGCTCACCGTGCACCCCGAGACGATCGAGGTCCGCGGTGGCGCCGCGGTCACCTTCGACGTGCGGGAGACCCGGCACGGCCCGATCTTGGAGACCGCGCCGGTAGGTGTGGCCCGCAACGAGTTCGCCCGCGTGGACGGCACCTTCGCGCTACGGTGGACCGCCGCCGACGGTCTCCTCGAGCCCGTGGTGCTCGCCGAGCTCGTGCGCGCGGCGTCGTTCGAGGAGTTCCGAGAGGCGTTGCGCGACCTGTGGTGCCCGGGCCAGAACGTCGTGTACGCCGACATCGACGGCACGATCGGCTACCAGTGCACGGGGCGTTTCCCCCTGCGACGCACCGGCGACGGCTCCGCCCCTGTCGCGGGCTGGACCTCCGACCACGAGTGGGAGGGCTACCTCCCCTACGAAGATCTCCCGTGGTCGAAGGACCCGGGTTCGGGGTTCGTCGTCACCGCCAACAACCGCATCCACGACGAGGACTACCCGCACCTGATCGGCCTCGACTTCCATACCGGGTTCCGCGCGCGGCGGATCGCCGAGCTGCTGGAGCCGAACCACGCGCAGACGCCCGATGCCACCGCCTCGATGCAGGTCGACACCGTCTCACTCCCCGCACGACGACTGCTGCCGCACCTGCTCGCGACCGAAGCCCGTAGCGACGCGGCTCGACGCGCGCTCGCCCTGCTCGATGGGTGGTCCGGCGACCTGGACGCCGGCTCGGCCGCGGCGGCGGTGTACGAGGTGTGGGTCGGCCGGATCGCCGTCCTGGCGTTCGGGGACGCCGGCGATGGCAGCCCGGTCGACGCCTACGTGGCCTGGCGCGAGACGTTCGTCTGCACTGCGCTCCCGGCGATGCTCGAGGGGAACATCCTGCCCCCCGGCGGCGGATCGTGGGAGGAGGTTCTCGCGGTCGCGCTGGACGAGGCGGTCGCGCTCCTCGCCGAACGGTTCGGAACCGACGAAGCGGAGTGGCGGTGGGGCAAGTTGCACCGGGTTCGGTTTGCGCACCCCCTCGCGCGCCTGCCGGGGATCGGCGCCCTGTTCGTAGCGGCCGAGCACGACCTCGGCGGGGACGAGCAGACCGTCCTGCAGGGTGGGTTCGACGCGCGGCTTGGGTTCGACGCCGTGGTGGTCCCCTCGTGGCGTGTGGTGGTGGATCTCGCCGACCTCGACGGGTCGCTCGCCGTGCTCACCACCGGACAGTCCGGCAACCCCGCGTCGCCGCACTGGAACGACCAGTCGGACACGTGGGCCTCGGGGAAGCTCCGAGCGTGCCCCTTCTCGCGGTCCGCCGTCGAGGCGGCCGCCGAGCACGCCCTGCTGCTCGTCCCCGGGTAACATCGTCGGCGCGATGCCGAAATCCCGACAGCGATCGAAAAGGACCTCGCGCTCGTACGTCGCTCAGCCGACGAAGGCGAAGCCGAAGCCGAGTCCTCGCTGGTACGGGTTCCTCGTCCTTGGTCTGATCCTGCTTGGCGTGCTGATCATCGTCCTGAACTACGCCAACTTCCTCCTGCCCGGCGGGACGCAGCAACACTGGCTGTGGATCGGCCTCGGCGTGATCGGCGCCGGATTCGTCGCGGCCACGCGCTGGCGCTGATCCCCACCGCACCAGCCGAGGATCACATCGATGTGATTCCCCCCAACTCCCTCCACAGGTGTGGAAGGATGCGCTCCCCCGGGTGTGGACAACCGCGGGAGATCTGGGGAGAACACCGGGAGAACCTGCCCGGAACCGTGTGCTCGATGTGGAGAACCGTCGGAAAAAGGAGGTGGAGCTAGGCGCCCGCGCCGGCGGGGCGGCGCACGACCTCCATCCGCTCGCCGCAGTGCCGGGGGATCTGGAGCTCGCCGAGCCGGGTCACTCGGAACTCGGTCCCGCACTCGCGGCACACGAGGTAGACCTCCAGGTCGTCGACGTCCTCGGGCTCGTGGGGCTCGATGTCCAGGCCCACGCCCGAGGCGGCCCGGAGCGCCGTCAGCCCGAGCCAGGCGATCAACACGGCGACCACGATCGCGCTGAGCACGATCCACACGCTCACGCAACGGAGTCTACGCACGGCCCCGCGAACGGCAGGGGAGCTCCGGCCGACCGGCCGCCTCGGGCTCGACTGGGCTACGCTTGGGCACGGAGACCGAACCCGCCGGGAGGCAGGGACCGTGAGCGCGTACGTCGATGGGCTGATGACGGAGGTCGAGGCCAAGAACCCCGGCGAGCTCGAGTTCCATCAGGCGGTCCGCGAGGTCGCCACCTCGATCGAGCTCCTCCTCCATCGCAAGCCCTTCTATCGGGATCACAAGTTGCTCGAGCGCATGATCGAGCCCGAACGCGTGCTGATGTTCCGAGTCCCCTGGGCCGACGACCGCGGCGAGATCCACGTGAACCGGGGGTTTCGCGTCGAGATGAGCAGCGCCATCGGGCCGTACAAGGGCGGCCTGCGGTTCCACCCGAGCGTCTACCTCGGCCTGCTGAAGTTCCTCGCGTTCGAGCAGGTCCTCAAGAACGCCCTCACCACGCTCCCGATGGGCGGCGGCAAGGGCGGCGCGGACTTCGACCCCAAGGGCAAGAGCGACGCGGAGGTGATGCGTTTCTGCCAGTCGTTCATGACCGAGCTCCAGCGCCACATCGGCCCGAACACGGACGTGCCGGCCGGCGACATCGGCGTGGGCGCGCGCGAGATCGGCTACCTGTTCGGGCAGTACAAGCGGATCAAGAACGAGTTCACCGGGGTCCTGACGGGGAAGGGCCTCGAGTGGGGCGGCTCGCTGATTCGGCCCGAAGCGACGGGCTACGGCGCCGTCTACTTCGCGCACGAGATGCTCCTTACCCGCGAGGATAGCCTCGAGGCGAAGACCTGCCTCGTCTCGGGCAGCGGCAACGTGGCCCAGTACACCGTCGAGAAGCTGCTCGACATGGGCGCGAAGGCCGTCACGCTCTCGGACTCCACCGGGTTCGTGCATGATCCGGCCGGTATCGACAACGAGAAGCTCGGCTGGATCATGGACCTGAAGAACGAGCGGCGCGGCCGGATCGCGGAGTACGCGGAGCGGTTCCCGGGAGTCACCTTCACGCGCTTCGACCCGACCGCCGATGCGAACCCCCTGTGGAGCGTGCCGGCTGACTGCGCGTTCCCGAGCGCGACGGAGAACGAGATCAACGCGAAGGACGCGGCGAACCTGCTCGCCGGCGGCGTCTACGTCGTGAGCGAGGGGGCCAACATGCCCACCTCGCCCGAGGGCGTCGACCAGTTCGTGAGCGCCGGGATCCTGTACGGCCCCGGCAAGGCCGCGAACGCCGGTGGCGTCGCCGTCTCCGGTCTGGAGATGGCACAGGACTCCCTCCGGATGGCGTGGCCCCGCGAGGAGGTCGACGCGCGGCTGAAGGACATCATGAAGTCCATCCACAAGCAGTGCCGCCAGACCGCGGAGGAGTACGGGACGCCGGGGAACTACGTGAACGGCGCGAACATCGCCGGGTTCGTCAAGGTGGCCGACGCGATGCTCGACCAGGGGCTGGTCTAGACCCGTCGCCCTCCTCGACCGGATCCTGTCGCGCAGGAACCCCGGGCCGCACCTCCGCGTCTTCGAGATGTGGCGGTCTTGACGGTGGGTCGCGAGCGGCGGACGACG
>DASUMC010000210.1:0-2603 GCA_036277855.1 Actinomycetota bacterium | reverse complement strand
GATCATGGTCTCGGTCACGGCGCACATCTCCGGGGGCCTGGTGAACCCCGCCGTAACGATCGGTTTGTGGGTCGCCGGCAAGATCCCGTCGCGGCGTGCGGTGGTCCTGATCGGCGCGCAGCTCCTCGGTGCCGTGGTGGGCGCGCTCCTGCTCAAATACCTGGTCCCGACGGCTCTGTATGACGCCGGCAACGGCGGGACGCCGGCGCTCGCGCAGAGCATCGCGGCCGGCAAGGGCATCGTGATCGAAGCCACCACGACGTTCTTCCTCGTGTTCGCGGTCTTCGGCACGGCGGTCGATCCCCGCGGTCCCTGGTCGATGACCGCGGGGCTCACGATCGGCCTCGTGATCGCGTTCGACATCATGGCGTTCGGGCCCTACACGGGTGCCGCCATGAACCCGGCGAGATGGTTCGGACCCGCCCTCGTCCTCGGCGACTGGGCGAACTGGTACGTCTGGATCATCGGTCCTGTCGCCGGCGGCATCATCGCGGCGGTCTTGTACGCCACGGTGTTCCTGAAGGACCAGGAGCCCGCCACACCCTGACGCACGCCTTCGACGGGGCGCCCGTATCATGGGCACGTTCCCCATGGTGACCACGAGCACCTACCTCGATCACGCCTCCGCGACCCCCCTGGACGAGCGCGCGCGGGTCGCGTTGCTTGCCGCCCTCGACGAATTCGCCGACCCGCTGCGCGTGCACGGGGACGGGCTGGCGGCGAAACGTCTGCTCGACGACGCGCGCGCGACGGTCGCCGGCGCGCTCGGAGCCCAGCCCGACGAGATCGTCTTCACGAGCGGGGGCACCGAATCGGTGGCGCTGGCGATCTGGGGCGGCGTCCGACCGGTCCGCGAGCTCGGCACACGGATCGTCACCACGACGGTCGAACACCCCGCGGTGGGCGGCGTGCTCCACACCCTCGAGACCGACGGGTTCGAGTCCGTGCTGGTCGAGGTGGACCGCAACGGGTCGATCGACCTCGACGCATTCGCCGCGGCGATCCGCCGCCCGGGCACGCTCCTCGCGTCCGTGCACCACGCGAACCACGAGGTGGGAACGATCCAGCCGATCGCGGAGTGCGCTCGGGTGTGCCGGGAGGCGGGCGTGCTTTTCCACACGGACGCGTGCCAGACCGTCGGCCACCTGCCGGTCGACGCGCCGGCACTCGGCGTCGACCTGCTGTCGATCTCGGGACACAAGTTCGGGGGACCGCCGGGGATCGGGGCGCTGTACGTCCGCCGTGGTGTTCCGATCGCCGCCTACCCCTGCGGGGATGACCGAGAGCGGCGCCGCCGCTCGGGCGTGGAGAACGTCCCGGGTGTCGCGGCGATGGCCGCGGCCCTGGAGACTCGCCTCGAGGGGATGAACGACGAGGTGGCACGGGGCTGGGCGCTCACCGACACGATCCGCGCCGGCATCGCCGAGCGCGTCGAGGGCGCGAGCGTCCACGGCCACGCCACCCAGCGTGTGCCGCACCTCGTCTGCTTCTCGGTCCCGGACCTGGACGCCGAGATCATGAGCATGGCGCTCGACGATCGTGGCTTCCGGATCGCCGCGGGCTCCAACTGCTCCGGCGCGGCCGGCGAGGCGTCCTCGGTCCTCGAGCACATGGGCGTCGCCTCGACCGCGAGCTTCCGGATCGGCGTCGGGCCGGACACCACCGAGGACGACGCGGATCGACTGCTCGCGACGCTCCCGAGCCTGGTGTCCGATCTGCGCGAGGTGCGCGCGGCGGGCGACGCCGCGATGGCGCGGTTCCGCTCCTCCGGAGAACGCCGACCGAAGGGTCCCGCGTCCGGCTAGGACACCGTCCAGGTGTCGCCCGAGTGCAGCAGCTTGTCCAAGCTCCCCGGCCCGAGTCGCTCGACCGCCTGCTCGATCTGCGCGGTCATGGCCTCGCCGTAGACGGGCCGCTCCACCTGGCGGAACACCCCGATGCAGGTGGGCTCGTTCGGCCCTCGCGACAGGTGGGCCAGCGCGAACGCGAGCGATGGACGACCCTGCGCGTCGAACACCACGATCGCGTCCTCCGGCGTGCTCGCGGTCTCGGTGATCACGAGCCGGCCGTTCTCGCCGACCGAGACGCAGCGGCTGCCCTCGTCGAAGATGACCGGCTGGTCGTCCTCCAGGCGGATCTGGTTGTGCGCGCCCTGCGGCTTCTCCCGGAGCAGGTCGAACGCGCCGTCGTTGAACACGTTGCAGTTCTGGTAGATCTCGACGAACGCGCTGCCCCGGTGCGCCGCGGCCTGGCGGAGCACCTGTGAGAGGTGCTGCCGATCATTGTCCATGGTGCGCGCCACGAAGGTCGCCTCCGCCCCGAGCGCCAATGCGATCGGGTTGAACGGGTGGTCGACCGACCCGAACGGAGTCGACTTCGTGACCTTTCCCTCCTCCGAGGTCGGCGAGTACTGGCCCTTGGTCAGCCCGTAGATCTGGTTGTTGAACAGGAGGATCTTCAGGTTCACGTTGCGGCGAAGGGCGTGGATCAGGTGGTTGCCGCCGATCGACAGGCCGTCGCCGTCCCCCGTGATCACCCAGACCGAGAGATCCGGCCTCGCCGTGGCGATCCCGGTGGCCAGCGCCGGCGCGCGGCCGTGGATG
>DASUMC010000209.1:0-2663 GCA_036277855.1 Actinomycetota bacterium | reverse complement strand
TCACCTCGCTGGAGTTCCGAACGCTGTTCGAACGACTCGAGGAGGTGGGCCGGAGCGCGAAGCCCGCCGTCGAGGTGGCCGAGCTCGACCTTCGCAAGGTCGACGTGGCCGAGGCGGTCGCCCTCGTCGCGGCGGACGGGCCCAAGGCGATCCGGCTCGATCTGAAGGACCGAGAGGTGCGAGGCGTTGCCGTCTCGATGGGCGGGGGGCAGGCCGCCTTCGCGGATGTGCAGGACCTCGAGGCTTTCGCGGCGGTCCTCGGCGAGGACGCCGTGCCGAAGTGGATCCACGACGCCAAGGACCTCGAGACGGCGGTCGTCGCCGAGGGCCGGTCGCTGGAGGGCGTCCGGACCGACACGATGCTGGCGGCGTACCTGCTCGACCCGGCCGCCCCGAGCTTCGAGCTCCAACCGCTGAGCGAGCAGTATCTCGGGACCGACATGCTCGGCTCGGTCGCCGAGGAGGCCGAGGGCCAGCTGTTCGGCGACGCGTGGCGACGGACCGCGGCCGAAGCCGCGGCGGTGGCGCTGCTCGCTCCCGTGCTCGACGAGCGCATCGACAAGGCCGGGCTCCGCCGCCTGCTCGACGAGGTCGAGCTCCCGCTCTCATCGGTCCTGGCGCGGATGCAGGCGAACGGCGTCGCCCTGGACGTCGCCTACCTCGAGGAGATGGCCGAGGGCGTGCGGGACACGATGGCGACGCTGCAGGTTCGGATCTACGAGCTCGCCGGGGAAGAGTTCAACCTGAACTCGCCACCCCAGCTCCGGGCGATCCTGTACGACAAGCTCCGGCTCTCACCGGGCAAGAAGACGCCCAAGGGGCAGCTCTCCACCGACGCGAGCGTCCTCGAGAAGCTCCGCGACGTGCATCCGATCGTCGACGCGATCCTGTCCTGGCGCGAGCTCGACAAGCTGAACTCGACGTACCTCGACGCCCTGCCCAAGCAGGTCGATCCGCGGGACGGGCGCGTCCACACGACCTTCAACCAGACGGGAGCTGCGACCGGGCGGCTGTCCTCGACCAACCCGAACCTGCAGAACATCCCGGTCCGCGGTGAGCTCGGCCGCCAGATCCGTCGGGCGTTCATCCCGGGTTCGAAGGGGGACGTCCTGCTCGTCGCCGACTACTCGCAGATCGAGCTTCGCGTCCTGGCACATCTCGCCGACGACGAGGGTCTGAAGGCCGCGTTCGAGTCGGGGGCGGACATCCACACCGCAACCTCGGCCCGGGTGTTCGGGCTCCCGGAGGACCAGGTGGATCCCGCCACCCGCAGCCGCGCCAAGATGATCAACTACGGGCTCGCCTATGGGATGAACGCGTTCGGCTTGGCGTCGCGCCTCGAGATCACTCCGGACGAGGCCCAGGAGTTCATCGACTCGTACTTTGCGGCCTTCCCGCAGATCCGCGACTTCCTCGACCGCCAGGTCGCGCGCGCGGCCGCCGAGGGGTTCACCGAGACGCTGCTCGGCCGCCGCCGGTACATCCCGGAGCTGCAGGCGGCCAACCCCCGGGTCCGTGACATGGGCCGCCGGATGGCGCTGAACGCGCCGATCCAGGGGAGCGCCGCCGACGTCTTCAAGCTCGGCATGATCGGGGTGGATGCGGCGCTGCGCAACTCCGATCTGGAGTGCCGGATGCTCCTCACGGTGCACGACGAGCTGGTGTTCGAGGTCTCGAAGCAGCGCGTGGAGGATGCGGCCGACCTCGTCAAGCGCGAGATGGAGGCCGCGTACGAGCTCGACGTTCCCCTGCGGGCGGACATCGGCTGGGGCGTGAACTGGGCCGAGGCCGTTCCCGCAGGGCACTGAACGTGGTCTCTCGTTGACGCTGTTTCCGCAGGTCAACTACCATCCCTGAGCCGCGAGGCGCACCAGCACCCCGGCGAATCCCAAGGGTCGGTCGGTGCGCGCTTCGTGCGCGGGAGGAGTTGGTTCAGATCGAGACGGCGAGCGAGATGCGGGACTACACCCCCGACGAGCTCCGTGAGGCCATCGAGGCCTCGCTGCGGGACTTCAAGGAGGGCGACATCCTGGAGGGGACGGTCGTGAAGATCGACCGCGACGAGGTCCTGCTGGACATCGGCTACAAGTCCGAAGGCGTCATCCCCACCAAGGAACTGTCGATCCGCCACGACGTCGACCCCGGCCAGGTCGTGAAGGTCGGCGACGAGGTCGAGGCCCTCGTGCTCCAGAAGGAGGACAAAGAGGGCCGTCTGATCCTCTCGAAGAAGCGCGCGCAGTACGAGCGCGCCTGGGGCCGGATCGAGGAGGTCATGCAGTCGGGTGGCACGATCAAGGGCCCGGTGATCGAGGTCGTCAAGGGTGGTCTCATCCTGGACATCGGGCTCCGCGGGTTCCTGCCAGCCTCGCTCGTCGACCTCCGGCGGGTCCGAGACCTGCATCCGTTCGTGGGGACCGAGCTCGAGGCCAAGATCATCGAGCTCGACCGCAACCGCAACAACGTGGTGCTCTCGCGCCGCGCCTTCCTGGAGGAGTCGCAGAGCGAAGGCCGCAAGAAGTTCCTCGAGTCGCTGCAGAAGGGCGAACGCCGCAAGGGCACCGTCTCTTCGATCGTGAACTTCGGCGCGTTCGTGGATCTCGGCGGCGTCGACGGGCTCGTGCACGTGTCCGAGCTCTCGTGGAAGCACGTCGACCACCCGAGCG
>DASUMC010000208.1:0-9842 GCA_036277855.1 Actinomycetota bacterium | reverse complement strand
CGCGGACGGTGCTCGGGATCGAGCGCGTGATCCTGCACGCGTCGGACACGCTGGTCGGCTCGGCGGGGTCGACCTCGGCCTCGCGGCAGACCGTGGTCTCGGGCGGCGCGGTCAAGGCGGCGTGCGAGGCGGTGCTCGAGGGTCTGTTCGAACGCGCCCGGCGCGACGCGAGGCTGATCGCGTCCGATCTCGGCGTCGAGGACGGCTTCGTGATCGCGGACGGCGAGCGGGTGGCGCCCATGGAGGAGTTGCTGACCCAGCCGATCGAGCGCACGCGGGTGTGGCGCCACGCCCAGACCCGTCCGCTCGACGAACGCGGACAGGGCGACGTGCACGTCGGGTTCCTGTTCGGTGCACAGCGGGCCGTGGTCGACGTGGACGAGGAGCTCGGCCTGGTGCGGGTGGTGCAGCTCGCAACGGCGCAGGACGTCGGGTTCGCGATCAACCCGCAGAGCGTGATCGGCCAGATCGAAGGCGGCTCGGCGCAGGGGCTCGGGCTCGCGCTGATGGAGGAGATCCAGCTGCGGGACGGCGAGATCGCGAACGCATCGTTCACCGACTACCTGTTGCCGACGACCCTGGACATGCCGAAGGTCGAGGTCGAGCTGGTCGAAGAGCCCGAGCCCGGGACGCCCTTCGGCGCCAAGGGTGTCGGCGAGCCCTCCAACGTCGTGGCGCCGGCAGCGATCGTCGCGGCCCTCCGCCACGCGCTCGGGCGCGAGCTCCAGCGCATCCCGGTTCGGCCCGACGACCTGGTCGGGCTGCGCGAACCCCTCGGGGTCCCGCCGTGGCCGCCGTTCCCCGAGCGGCCCGCGCAGGAGCCGGCACCGGCGGCCGCGGGGATCCCGAGAACGGAGGTGCCGTGATCTCCGGGGCCGCGCGAGGCCTCCGATCCCTCGCGATCGTGGGCGCGTTCCTCGTCCTGCTGGCGAGTTGCACCTCGGGCAACGAGACCGGACCCGGCGGCGCGACCGAGGCCTCGGGCGTCACGGGATCCACGACGACGGAGCCGATGCGGCTCGAGGTGCTCGTCGACAACGTCGAGTACGGCGGCGACGAGTCGACCGACGCCGTGATCGACGACATCGACGCCGATATCGTCGGCGTGCTCGAGTCCTACCACCGCCTCCCCGAGATCGCGGCGAACACGGGCTATCCGTACTTCGACAGGAGCCTGCAGATCCTGTCGAAGTACCCGATCCACGAGCCCTCGGGCGCGGAAGGCCGGTACGCGCTGATCGAGGTCCGTCCGGGCGAGGTCGTCGCGTTCTTCAACATCCACCTCGACTACGTGCGGTACGGGCCGAGGCTCCTGAGCAACGGGCAGTCGGTCGAGGAGGTGCTCGCGTCCGAGGACGAGGTGCGCACCTCGGCCCTGGACGAACCGCTCCGGCTCATGGGCGACCTGATCGGTCAGGGATACCCCGTCTTCTTCACGGGCGACCACAACGAACCGTCGAGCCTGGACTGGACCGAGGCCACGGCCGCCGCCCGGCCGGACGTGGAGGAGGCGGTCCGATGGCCGGTGAGCGAGGCCATCCTCGGTCTCGGCTTCCACGACACGTACCGCGACGTGCACCCCGACCCCGTCCAGGACCCGGGGATCACGCACCAGGGCGCCGGCGATCGCATCGACTACGTGTACGCCGCGGGGCCCGTCGACACGCTCGACAGCCAGCTCGTCGGGGAGGAGGGCGGCAGGGGCGTCGACCTCGGGTTCGACCCGTGGACGTCCGACCATCGTGCCGTCCTGTCGACCGTCGACGTCACGCCGGTCCCGATGCCCGTCATGGTCTCCGTGAGCGAGGCCCTGCTGAACCGCGGAGATCCGCTCACGGTCGCGTACCGATCGTCCGGCGCCAACGGCACCGTCGCGATCGTGCCGTCCGAGGTGGACGCGGGGTCGCCGGTGGTGACCGACGACGTCTCGAGGAGCTCGGGCGCCCTCGACGTCGACACGGCGGGGCTCGACCCCGGTGGGTACGAGGCGGTCCTGTCCGACGACGAGGGTGCCGAGCTCGCGCGGGTCGCATTCTGGGTCCGGGACCCGAACGCCCAGATCGAGGTCTCGACCGACCGCCCGAGCTACGAGGTGGGGGAGCCGATCGTCGTGAGCTGGACCGAGGGCCCCGGCAACCGATGGGACTGGATCGGGGTCTACCAGGCGGACAAGGCCGACCCGAAGGTGGACTACTACCTGATCTGGAACTACGTCGGCCTGCATGCGGCGGGCACGGTTCCGCCCTCGGTGGCGGGGTCGATGACGCTGGACGAGACCGCCATGGGGAACCCCTGGCCGCTACCGCCGGGCCGGTACGTCGTGCACTACCTCGTGACCGACCGGTACCGCTCGATCGGCAGCGTGACGTTCGAGGTCCGCGGCGAGCCCGATCTTTGACGGTCACGCGAAACCGCAGGTAGCATGGGCCGTCGGCCGCTCCGGCCGGCATCTTTCATGTGATGAAGACCTACTCGCCCAAGCCGCGTGACATCGAGCGCCGCTGGTACGTCCTGGACGCCAGCGGGGCCATCCTCGGCCGTCTGGCGACGCAGGCTGCGACGATCCTTCGCGGCAAGCACAAGCCGATCTTCGCCCCCCACGCCGACACCGGCGATCACGTGATCGTGATCAACGCCAAGGACGTCACGCTCTCCGGCGGCAAGGAGAACAAGAAGGTCGCCTACCACCACTCCGGCTACCCGGGCGGCCTGACCGAGACCGTCTACTCCCGGTTGCTCGCCAAGAGACCGGCCTTCGCGGTCGAGAAGGCGATCAAGGGCATGCTCCCGCACAACCGGCTCGGCCGGCAGATGGCGAGCAAGCTCCGTGTGTACGCCGGCGCCGAACATCGCCACGAGGCGCAGAAGCCGCAGTCGCTCGCGCCCGGAGAGTTCCCCAGCTGGAGCGGGCTCCCCGAGGACAACGCCACGGCCGAGGCCGCGTCGAAGGGTCAGCCCGGGTCCAAGGCTCCCGCCGCGAGGCCTGCCACCGCCAGGCGGGCGACCGCGACGTCGCCGGCTCAGAAGACGGCGAAGAGGACCACGGTCAAGCGGACCACCTCCAAGACCACGGCCAAGCGCACCGCCGCCAAGGCCACGACCGCCAAGCGCACGACGGCGAAGGCCACCGCGGCCAAGAAGACGACCGCGAAGAAGACGACCGCCCAGAAGACGGACAAGAAGACGACCGCGAAGCGCGCGACGAAGAAGGAGACGTAGCGTGGTGCAGACCGCGACGGGACGACGCAAGGAGGCCATCGCCCGGGTCCGCCTGGTGCCGGGCACCGGCGCGTTCCGGCTCAACGGCCGCACGCTCGACGAGTACTTCACGACACGTGCCCACCGCATGGTCGTCGCCGCGCCCCTCCGGCTGGCCGAACGCGACAAGGACCTGGACGTGATCGCGCGGATCGAGGGCGGCGGCGTCTCGGGACAGGCGGGCGCGCTCCGCCTCGGCATCGCCCGCGCCCTGATCGAGCTCGACCCCGAGCTCCGGGCGGCGCTGAAGAAGGAGGGCTACCTCTCGCGGGACGCTCGCGAGAAGGAGCGTCGCAAGTACGGCCTCAAGAAGGCCCGCAAGGCCCCGCAGTACTCCAAGCGCTGATCCTGCCGGCTCGCGGCCGACCCCGCGGACTTCAGCCGGACGTGTCGTCGCCCACGTCCTCGAGCACCAGCCTCGCCTGCGCCTCGAACTCGGTGGGGACGAACACGTAGGCGACGCCCACCCCATAGGGATCTGAGCCGCCGCCCTTGAGCAGCACGGGGATCCCCTCTCCCTCGAGGCGGGCCTTGACGATCTCGCCCTCCATGATCGAGGAGGCGGAGAGCACCTTGACGAGGCTCGGCATGGTCGCATTGTCGCGCGGGGCAACATCGTGCCACAAGGCAGGTACGCCGAGGACGAGGTCCGGAGGGTTCGGGTAGCCTTCGCGCGCGATGGGGAGGCTCTTCGGCACGGACGGTGTTCGAGGCGTGTTCGGACGCGACCTGACCACCGATCTCGCGCGTTCGATCGGTCGCGCGGCCGTCGATGTGATCGCCGGCGACCGTCACGAGGCGCCGACGTTCCTGATCGGCCGCGACACGCGGGCATCGGGCCCGGCCCTCGAGGACGCGCTCGTGGACGGCATCCTGGCCGGTGGGGGCAACGCGATCCGCGCCGGCGTCGTCCCCACGCCGGGAGTGGCGTACCTCACGACCGAGTTCGGCGTCGAGTCCGGGGTGGTGATCTCTGCCTCGCACAATCCGCCCGAGGACAACGGGATCAAGTTCTTCGGGTTCCGCGGGTTCAAGCTGTCGGATCGCCTCGAGGACGAGATCGAGGCGGAGATCGCGGCCGGGGGTGATTCGGGCATCGCGGCCGGGCGCGAGCTCCCGATGCCATCCGGCGGCTCGAGCTACCTCGATCACGTGGTGGCCGCCGCCCAGTCCAGCCTCGACGGGTGGCGCGTCGTGGTCGACTGTGCGAACGGCGCGGCCTCCGCGTTCGCGCCCGCCGCGCTCGAACGACTGGGCGCCGAGGTGATCACGATCCACGCCGAACCGGACGGCTCGAACATCAACGTCGACTGCGGCGCGCTCCACCCCGAAGTGGTCGCGGAGGCGGTCGTGGCGCACGGCGCCCACGCCGGGGTGGCGCACGACGGTGACGCCGACCGCGCGCTGTTCGCCGACGCCGCCGGGAACGTGATCGACGGCGATCAGGTGCTCGCGGCCTGCGCGATCTCGATGCAGGAAGACGGCACGCTCACCGGCGGCGCGGTCGTCGCGACCGTCATGTCGAACATCGGGTTCCACCGAGCGATGCACGACCACGGCATCGACGTGATCTCGGCGCCGGTGGGCGACCGGTACGTGCTCGAACAGATGCTGCAACACGAGGTGGCGCTCGGCGGCGAGCAGTCGGGGCACGTGATCTTCCGCGACCAGGCCACGACGGGGGACGGGTTGGTCACGGCGGCGCGTTTCCTCTCGCTCGCGGCCCGCCGGGGCGTCCCCCTCGGCCAGCTCGCAGCCGCGATGCGTCGCTTCCCCCAGGTGCTCGTGAACGTCGAGGTCGCGCACAAGGAGCGGCTCGACGACGCCCGTGAGGTCTGGGACGCCGTCCGCGCGAACGAGGAGGCCCTCGATGGCTCCGGGAGGGTGCTCGTCCGGGCCTCGGGCACCGAGCCGATCGTCCGCGTGATGGTCGAGGCCGAGAGCGAGGAGCTCGCCCGCAGGCACGCGGATTCGGTCGCCGAACGCATAGCGTCCGCCCTCGACTAAGGGTCTTCTCCACCTTTCGACGCGCACGGTGCTCCTGTTACGCTCGAACCTCATGTGCGGCATCGTGGGCTACGTAGGCCCCGACCAGGCGCTCCCCGTCGTCCTCGAGGGTCTGCGACGTCTCGAGTACCGCGGGTACGACTCGGCCGGCGTCGCGATGATCGACGGTGGCCTCTCGGTGGTGAAGCGAGCCGGCAAGCTGTCCGAGCTCGACGCCGCCCTCGAGGTCGTCGGGCTCGTCCCGGGATCGATCGGGATGGGGCACACGCGGTGGGCGACCCACGGCGCGCCGACCGACCGGAACGCGCACCCCCACCGCGACTGCGAGGGGCGGGTCGCGGTGATCCACAACGGGATCATCGAGAACTTCACCGACCTGCGCACCGGTCTCCAGAAGCGCGGCCACGTCCTGGACTCGGACACCGATACCGAGGTCGTCGCCCACCTGATCGAGGAGAAGGAAGGTTCGCTCGCGGATCGAGTGCGCGCCGCGGTCGCCGAGCTCGACGGGGCGTACGCGCTCGTCGTCCTCGCGCTCGACGAGCCGGACGTCATCGTCGGCGTACGGGTCTCCTCGCCGCTGATCGTCGGGCTCGGCGACGGGGAGAACATCCTGGCCTCCGACATCCCCGCGGTGCTCCAGAAGACGAGGACCGTCCTGCCGATCGACGAGAACCAGGTGGTCGAGGTGCGGGCCGGCGACGTTCGCGTCACGGATCTGGATGGCAACGAGGTCGAGGTCGAGCCCTTCGAGGTGACGTGGGACGTCACGCGCGCGCAGAAGGGTGGGTTCGACGACTTCATGCTCAAGGAGATCCACGAGCAACCCGCGGCGATCCGGGACACGCTGGTCGGCCGCGTGAGCCAGCAGGGTCTGCTCGCGCTGGACGAGCTGCACACCGACACGGACGTCCTGCGCGAGGTCGACAAGGTGTTCGTGGTCGCCTGCGGCACCGCGTTCCATTCCGGTCTGGTCGCCAAGTATGCGATCGAACATTGGACGAGGGTGCCGGTCGAGATCGACATCGCCTCGGAGTTCCGGTATCGCGACCCGGTCCTGGGGCCGGACACGCTCACGCTGGCCGTGAGCCAGTCGGGGGAGACGATCGACACCCTCGAGGCGGCGCGGCATGCGTCGCGGCAGGGCTCGAAGGTGATCGCGGTGACGAACACGATCGGCTCGTCCCTCGCCCGCGAGGCCGACGCGGTGATGTATACGCACGCGGGCCCGGAGATCTGCGTCGCGGCGACCAAGACCTTCGCGACGCAGATGGCGGCGCTGCACCTGGTTGCGCTGTACCTCGCACAGATCCGCGGCGCGATGTTCCCGGTCGAGATCGGCGACATCGTGACTCGGATGCGCGAGCTCCCGGGCCAGGTTCGACGCACACTCTCGCTGTCGGAGCAGATCGCCGACATCGCCCGCGAGATCTGCGAGGCACGCGACGTCCTGTTCATCGGACGGCACACCGGCTACCCCGCCGCGCTCGAAGGCGCGCTGAAGCTGAAGGAGCTGTCCTACGTGCACGCGGAGGGTTACCCCGCCGGTGAGCTCAAGCACGGTCCGATCGCGCTCGTCGAGGAGGGTGTCCCGGTCGTCGCGGTCGCGACCGAGTGCCACGTCTACCCCAAGGTCCTCTCGAACATCCAGGAGGTCCGTGCGCGCGGCGCACGCGTGATCGCGATCGCGAGCGAGGGAGACCAGCAGATCACGCAGCACGCCGACGATGTCCTGTTCGTCCCGCGCGTGCCCGAGCTGTTCGCCCCCGTCGTGGTGACGCCGCCGTTGCAGCTCCTGGCCCATCACGTGGCCAAGCTCCGGGGCTGCGACGTCGACCGGCCTCGGAACCTCGCCAAGAGCGTCACGGTCGAGTAGCCGAGCGGCGGGCGCCTCGGCGGCTACCCTAGCGGCGTGGAGATCCTCGGCCTCGGGGTCGACATCTGCGAGATCGAACGGATGGAGCGCGCCCTCGGGCGCCACCCGGCGATGCGCGAGCGGGTGTTCACCCCGGAGGAGCGCGCCTACTGCGACGCGAAGGCTCGTCCGGCGGAGTCCTATGCGGGACGCTTCGCGGCCCGCGAGGCCGTGATCAAGGCGCTCGGTGGCTATCGGGGCAGGCGCTGGCAGGACATCTCGGTCACCCGGGCACCCTCCGGCGCCCCCTCCGTCCGTCTGGAGGGCAATGCGAAGGCCAGGGCCGACGCGCTCGGGATCTCGGACGTGCTGATCACGTTCACCCACGAGCGGACGAACGCGGTCGCCTTCGCCGTGGCGGTGTCGGGATGAGGTTCGTCCTGACCCCCGCGGAGGCGGCCGAGCTCGATCGCGCGACCCAACAGCGGGGGATCGCCGCGGACGCGCTGATGGAGGCCGCCGGCCGCGAGGTCGCCGACGCCGCCGTCCGGCTGGTCGACGGCGCGTACGGACGGCGCGCGGTCGTGGTGTGCGGCAAGGGCAACAACGGTGGTGACGGCCTCGTCGCGGCCCGGTACCTGGACCGCGCGGGCATCCGCACCACCGTGTTGCTCCTGGATGACGCGCTCCGGGGTCCCGCGGGAATGAACCTCGCACGGCTCGCGACCACGACGGTGCGGCGCCGCGCGTTCGAGCCGGCGGCACTCGACCGCGAGCTCGAGCGCGCCGACGTGGCGGTCGACGCGATCTTCGGGACGGGCTTCCGCGGGACCCCGGTCGGGTCGTACGCCGAGGCGATCGGGGCGCTCGCCGCGTCCCGGGTCCCGCTCGTGGCCGTCGACATCCCCTCGGGGGTGAACGGCGAGACCGGGGCTGTGGAGGGTCCAGCGGTCCGCGCCGATCTCACGGTCACGTTCGGCGCGCCGAAGCCCGGGCTGGTCCTGCTGCCCGGAGCCACGCACGCGGGCGTCGTCGAGGTCGAGCAGATCGGGTTCCCGACGGATCTGATCCGCAGCGACCTCGTGCTGCTCGAGGCGGAGGACGTCGCGGCGATGGTGCCGTCCCGCGAACCCGACACGCACAAGCGCTCGGCGGGGTACGCGGTCGTGATCGGCGGCTCGAGGCTGATGACCGGTGCGGTCGCGCTCGCCGGGACCGCCGCGTACCGGGCCGGCGCTGGTCTGGTCGCCGTGGCGGTGCCCGAGGGCATCCTGCCGGTGACGCAGGGAGCCGTCCGCGAGGCCGTGTTCGTCGGGCTCCCCGAGACCGACGTGGGGACCGCCGCGGGCGGCTCGGCTCGCCTGGACGAGGTGCTCGGGCAGGCGGGTTCGCTCGCCGTCGGGCCCGGGATGACGACCGACGAGCGGACGGCGGGATGGATCCGCGAGCTGGTGCGTTCGAGCGAGGTGCCGGTGGTCCTCGACGCGGACGGCCTGAACGCGTTCGCGGGGCGCTCCGAGGATCTCGCGGATCGCAAGGCCGACCTGATCCTCACGCCGCACGCCGGCGAGTTCGCGCGGGTCGCGGGGGTCTCGACGGGCGAGGTGGCGGCCGATCGCATTCGTCACGTGCGCGAGCTCGCCGCGAGGACCTCGGCGACGGTGCTCCTGAAGGGCAGTCGAACGCTGATCGGCGCACCCGACGGGTCGGTCCGGATCAACCCGACCGGGGGTCCGTTCCTGGCGACCGGCGGGACGGGCGACGTGCTGACCGGGATGATCGCGGCCCTGCTCGCGCGAGGCTGTTCGCCGCTCGATGCGGGCTCGGCGGCCGCGTTCGTCCACGGCCTCGCCGGTGCCCTCGCCGGCGAGGAGCGCGGCGCGGGTACGACCGCCTCCGACGTGCTCGAACGCGTTCCCGTGGTGATGCGAGAGGTCGTCGGCGGGTGACGCGGTACCGTCCCACGGTCGCCGAGATCGACCTCGGGGCGATCGCGCACAACGTCCGGCTGCTCCGGCCGCCCGGGGCCGAGCTGATGGCCGTCGTGAAGGCCGACGGGTACGGGCACGGCGACGCCGAGGTGGCGAGGGCGGCGCTCGGGGCGGGTGCCTCCAGACTCGGGGTCTCGCTCGTCGAGGAGGGGCTCGGGCTGCGCGATCGCGGGATCGACGCGCCGATCCTGGTCCTGACCGAGTTCCCGCCGGGCTCGGAGAAGGAGGCGCTCGAACGCGGACTGACGCCGACGGTGTACACCGACGAGGGCGTGGCGGGCGTGGCCGAGGCGGCCCGGGCGCTCGGGCGCCCGGCGGGCGTGCATCTCAAGCTCGACACCGGCATGCATCGGGTCGGTCTGTGGCCGCCCGACGATGCCCCGGCCTTCGCCCGGCGCGTCCTCGACGCCGGGCTCGAGCTCGAGGGTCTGTGGTCGCACTTCGCCGACTCGGAGCTGGATGACACCGGGACGCTCGAGCAGCTGGCGCGGTTCCGCGTGGCCGCCGGCGCCCTGCTGGCGGTGGGGATCACGCCCGGGGTCCTCCACACGGCGAACAGTGGCGCCACGATCCGGTTCCCCCAGACCCACCTCGACCTGGTGCGTCCGGGTGCCGCCGTGTACGGGCTCGACCCGGGCGGCGGGCTCGCCGAGCCCTTCGGCCTGCGGCCGGCGCTGTCATGGCGTTCGGCCGTGACGATGGTGAAGCGGCTGCCAACGGGTTCGCGGCTC
>DASUMC010000207.1:0-2707 GCA_036277855.1 Actinomycetota bacterium | reverse complement strand
GAGGAGAACCAGACCCTCGCGACGATCACGATCCAGAACTACTTCAAGATGTACGAGAAGCTCGCGGGCATGACCGGTACGGCCAAGACGCAGCTCGCCGAGTTCCAGTCGGTCTACGACCTCGATGTCGCCGAGATCCCGACCAACCGGGAGATGATCCGCGACGACCGGCAGGACCTGATCTACAAGACGGAAGACGCGAAGTGGAACGCGGTCGTCGAGGACATCTCGGAGCGCCACGAGCAGGGCCAGCCGATCCTCGTCGGAACCGTCTCGATCGAGAAGTCGGAGAAGCTCTCGACACTCCTGAACCGCCGCGGCATCGAGCATCACGTCCTCAACGCGAAGAACCACGAGAAGGAGGCGATGATCGTCGCGCAGGCGGGCCGCCTCGGCGCCGTCACGGTCGCGACGAACATGGCCGGCCGAGGCGTGGACATCCTGCTGGGCGGCAACCCCGAGTACCTCGGTCGC
Source organism: Actinomycetota bacterium (assembly GCA_036277855.1). Classification (GTDB taxonomy): domain Bacteria; phylum Actinomycetota; class UBA4738; order UBA4738; family HRBIN12; genus DASSJM01. The sequence goes on along the minus strand of DASUMC010000207.1, from coordinate 2,233 downwards.
CAGGAGATGGCGGCCCGGGAGTGGGACAACGACCGCTACCTGCTGTTCGAGATGGAGCCCGAGGAGCGGGTCGAGTACGAGTCCGAGTACGACCCGATCCTCCGCAAGTTCAAGCAGCAGACCGACGCCGAGCACGACGAGGTCGTCGCGGTCGGCGGGCTCTACGTCCTGGGCACCGAGCGGCACGAGTCGCGACGCATCGACAACCAGCTACGGGGCCGTTCGGGGCGCCAGGGCGACCCCGGGGCCTCGCTGTTCTACCTGTCTCTCGAGGACGACCTGATGCGGATGTTCGCCTCGGAGCGCATCGGATCGATCATGGAGCGGTTGAAATGGCCGGACGACGAGGCCATCACGGCCAAGATGGTCACCAAGGCGGTCGAGGGCGCGCAGCGGCAGATCGAGGAGCTGAACTTCGAGCGCCGCAAGAACGTCCTCAAGTACGACGACGTCATGAACACCCAGCGTCAGGTGATCTACGAGGAACGCGAGAGGCTGCTCTCGGGTGAGGACTTCAAGGACCAGGCGATCCGGATGGTCGAGGACGTCGTCCGCCGAACGGTCCAACGGCTTGCGCCGGAGGAGGTCTTCAACGAGGAGTGGGATCACGAGCTCGTGCTGACCGGCCTCACCGAGGTGTTCCCGACGACGATCTCGGCCGAGGACCTGGAGGAGATGATCAGCTCGTCCGAGCTGGAGGAGCGCAGCGTCGAGGACGCGCTCGAGCGGTACGAGGAGAAGGAGCAGGCGCTGGGCTCGCAGACGATGCGGGAGCTCGAGCGACTCGTCCTGCTCAACATCACGGACACGAAGTGGCGCGAGCACCTGTACGAGATGGACTACCTGCAGGAGGGCATCCACCTGCGGGCGTACGCCCAGAAGGACCCGCTCACCGAATACCGGCGGGAGGCGTACCTGATGTTCGAGGAGCTCACCGAGTCGATCCAGGACGACTTCGTCAAGTACATCTACCGCGTCGAGCTCGTGCGCCAGGACGAGCCCGGTCGCCCCCGGCCCCAGCGCGTGCAGACGACGCACGGGGACCAGGCCCAGGGCGAGGCCGGCGGCGGGGCCCAGGCCAAGAGCGGAAAGGTGCCGCGGAACGCGCCTTGCCCGTGTGGGAGCGGCAAGAAGTACAAGAAGTGCCACGGCGCGGTCGCCTGACGGACTTCGAGAGTGAAGGAGGCCGGCCCCCGTGGGGCCGGCCTCCTTCGCGCCTGGAGAGGGGGGTTACCTCACCGGCACTGTCCGCAAAGGCTCCCGTTCACGACCAGCGGCTCGTGGTGGACCGTGACCGGACCGAAGTCGCGAACGGGCCCCACCCCGGTGCCTCCGGCGGGGGTCGAGCGGCCGACTGCCACGGCGATCGTCACGACCGCCGCGGCCACCAGCACGATCATCACCACGGCGAGCCGCGCCCTAGCCAGGTAGGTCTGTTCGATCGGGAGGCTCGCGCTCCTGGTGGCCATCTCGTTCCTCCGTGTCTCGGTTCGGTGCGTCGGACGAACCGTACGTGGCCGACCCCGCCCGTTCGGTGGTCCACGGCACGCCTGGAAGGTGACGTGCGACACACGACGCGCGGACGCCCCGGCCCGATGGCCGGGGCGTCGCTCGACGGTGCGCTCAACCGCGCTGGTGCCGGTCGTAGATCTCGGCCGGGCGCCCAGTCCCGAGCCCGCCCGAGAGCTCACTCGGCGTGGTGGTCCCGAGCGCGCCTCCCGCGTACTTGTGCCTGATCCCGCCCGAGAGCTCGGTCGGCGTGTTGGTGGCCGTGCCTCCGACGATCCCCCCGACGATCCCAGCGGAGAGCTCGCTCGGGGTGTTGGCCGCCGTGCCTCCGACGAACGTCTGCTCCGCCCCGCCGACGATCCCGCCGCTCAGCTGGCTCGGCGTGTTGACCACTTGCCGGCCGACGAACGTCGTCTCACCCTGCCGCCCTGCGTCGCGGTCGACCGAGGTGGCGACCACGGCGATCGTCAGCATGACGAGCGACGCGAGGAACGCGGCGAGCAAGATGGAACCGCCCGCCCTCGGGGCCTGCAGTGTCCCGACCCTGGTGCTCATCGTTCCCTCCCTTCGGTTCCTTGCTTCGGTCTGTCTCGAGGGACCGTAGATCGGACGCCCCGTCGGGTCGGTGCCGCGAGGCACCCGACCGACGTGACCTCGCTCACCACGGGCCGGGCGCTGGCTGCGGCCTGAGGGGGCCCGCCGGGTCCGTGCCGGGATCTTGTCG
>DASUMC010000206.1:0-5231 GCA_036277855.1 Actinomycetota bacterium | reverse complement strand
CGGCGAGGACGACGTGATCGAGAAGATCGACATCGGCGGACCGGCGATGGTCCGCGCCGCCGCGAAGAACTTCGCGTCGGTCGGCGTCGTCGTGAGCCCGTCGCGCTACGGCGAGGTCCTCGACGCGATCGGGGACGAGGGAGGTCTGTCGCTCGAGATGCGGCAGGCGTTGGCCGCCGAAGCGTTCGCGCACACGGCGGCCTACGACGCCGCGGTCGCGGGGTGGTTCGCCAAGGACGATGCCGCGATGCCGGCGTTCGTCGGGCTCGCGTTGGACAAGGTGACGGACCTCCGGTACGGAGAGAATCCGCATCAGCGCGGGGCGTTGTATCGAGCGTCGGGCGGGCCCGGGGTGCTGGGAGGCGCGCAGGTGCTCGTCGAGGGCAAGGAGATGTCGTTCAACAACTGGTTGGACGTGGACGCGGCGCTCACGCTCGCGGCGGACCTCGCGCCCCTCGGTCCCGCGGCCGTGATCGTGAAGCACAACAATCCGTGCGGCGCGGCGGTCCGGGACTCACTCGCCTCGTCGTATGCATCGGCGTTCGAGTCCGACACGGTGAGCGCGTTCGGCGGGATCGTGGCGTTCGGGCGTGAGGCGGACGAGGACGCGGCGCGGGCGATGGCCGAGGTGTTCACCGAGGCCGTGGTCGCGCCGTCCTTCACCGCGGCCGCGCTGGAGGTGTTCGCCCAACGCAAGGGCCTTCGGGTGATCCGAGCACCGTTGCCGGAACCGGGAGGTCTCGACGTGCGCGTCCTGCCCGGGGGCGCGCTCGTGCAGGACGCCGACGCCGCACCCGAGAGCGCGGCCGACCTGCAGGTCGTGTCGACGCGGCGACCCACCGAGGACGAATGGCTCGACCTCCGGTTCGCGTGGGTCGTCTCGATGCGTGTGAAGTCGAACGCGATCGTGTTCGCGCGGGAGCTCGCGACGGTCGGCGTGGGCGCCGGCCAGATGTCGCGGGTGGACGCCTCGGTGCTCGCCGTGCGGAAGGCGGGCGACCGGGCCAAGGGCTCGGTCATGGCGAGCGACGCGTTCTTCCCGTTCCCCGACGCGGTCGAGGTCGCGGCGGACGCGGGGGTGGCGGCGGTGATCCACCCGGGGGGTTCGATCCGCGACGAGGAGGTGCTCGCGACGGCGGAGGCTCGGGGCATGGCCGTCGTCGTGAGCGGGCGCCGGCACTTCCGGCACTGAGCGCATGCCGGACGATCCCCGCGACATCGTCGAGTCGGGATACGACGCGATCGCCGATCGGTACGCGGAGGCGCTCCGCGCCGGTCGTGGCCCCGAGACGTATTTCCGCGCCTTCCTCGCCCGCGTCCTCGGGCTGATCCCGGAGGGAGGTACGGTCCTTGACCTCGGCTGCGGTGCCGGGCTCATCACCGCGGACCTCACGACCCGTGCCCGCGTCGTGGGGGTCGACATCTCGGCGGCGCAGCTCGAGCTCGCGAGACGGAACGCGCCGGCCGCGAGGTTGGTGCGCGCGGACATGGCGGACATCGCGTTCGCGCCGCGATCGTTCGACGCGGTGGTGGCGTTCTGGACGACGATCCACGTCCGGCGCGAGGTGCACGCGCCCCTGTTCGCGCGCATCCATGGCTGGTTGAAGCCGGGCGGCGTCTTCGCCGGGACGCTCGGGAGCGGCGACAACCCTGCGGACCACGTCCCGGACTTCCACGGGGCGCCGATGTATTGGAGCCACTTCGACGGTGACACGAATCGCGGCCTCCTCCGCGATGCTTCGTTCGACCTGGTCCAGGCAGACGAGATCGAGGACGAGGGAGAGACCCCTCTCTGGGTGATCGCGATGGCCTGACCGTCGGTCCATCGCCCGTTCGGCTCCTGCGGGCTCCGCACCCGACCCGTCGGTAGGATTCGGCTCGTGACCGCAACGATCCTGGACGGCAGGGCGATCGCCGCGCAGATCAAGGCGCAGGTGGCCGAACGGGCGATGGCGCTCGTCGACCGCGGGATCCAGCCCGGCCTCGCGGCCGTGCTCGTGGGCGCGGACGAGGCCTCGCGGATCTACGTGGGGGCCAAGCACAAGGCATGCTCCGAGGTCGGGATGCGTTCGGAGCAGGTGGACATGCCCGGCTTCATCACCGAGGGCGAGCTCCTCGCGACGATCCGGCGCCTGAACCGTGACCCCGAGATCCACGGGATCATCGTGCAGCTCCCGCTGCCGAAGCACGTCAGCGAGCTCGCGGTGCAGACCACGATCGATCCGCGCAAGGACGTCGACGGCCTGCATCCGCTCAACGTCGGGCTGATGGTCCGCGGAGAGCCATCGTTCCCCCCGGCGACCCCGTACGGGATCGTCGAGCTTCTGCTCCGCTCGGGGGTCGAGCTCGAGGGTGCCGAGATCGTGGTGGCGGGCTACGGCGATCTGGTCGGGGCGCCGCTGTCGATCCTGCTCGCGCAGGACTGGATCCGTGGTAACGCGACCGTGACGGTCTGTCACATCAAGACCCGCGACCTGGCGGAGCACACGCGGCGGGCCGACATCCTGGTCGCCGCGACGGGGCGACCGCAGCTGGTGACCGCCGACATGATCAAACCGGGGGCGGTCGTGGTCGACGTGGGCGTGCACCGGACCGAGCACGGCCTGGTGGGCGACGTGGCGTTCGATGAGGTGAAGGAGGTCGCGGGGATGATCACACCGGTCCCCGGCGGCGTCGGTCCGATGACCACCGCGATGCTGCTGCTCAACACCATCTCCGCGGCCGAGCAGCTCTCCGAACAGCGTTGAGCGAACCGGGCAGCCGGCTCGAGGCGCTCGCGCGCTCGCGCCGCTTCTGCGTGACCTCCGAGGTCGTCCCCCCGAGGTCGAGCGATCCCGAACCGGTCGAACGCCAGGCGCGCGAGCTCGTCGGCTACGCGGACGCCGTCAACGTCACCGACAACCCGACGGCGAGCTCGCACATGTCGCCGGTCGCGGGTGCCGCGATCGTCGCCAGGACGGGACTCGAGCCTACCCTCCAGATCACGGTCCGCGATCGGAACCGGCTGGCGATCGTGGCTGATCTGCTCGGGGCCTGGGGCCTCGGCGCCCGCAACCTGCTCTGCCTCACCGGCGATCCGCTTTCGGTCGGTGACGAGCCCGACGCGGCGACGGTCAACGACCTCGGGTTGCTCGACCTCATCGCGCTCGCCTCGACGCTCCGTGAGCACTCGAAGCTCCCATCGGGGACCGAGATCGCTCCGGCGCCCCGCTACTTCGTCGGCGTGGCGGACAGCCCGCTCGTCGAGCCCTACGACCCGGCCCGGCTCGAGGTGAAGCTGGACGCCGGCGCCGGGTTCGTGATGACCCAGATCGCCTACGACCTGGACCGGCTGGCGGCGTGGGCCGAGCTCGTCCGCGCCCGCGGCGTGTTCGAGCGGGCGGCCGTGTTCGTCGGCGTGGCGCCGCTTCGGAGCGCGAGGCAGGCCCGGTACATGAACGAGCGCCTGCCCGGCGTCCACGTTCCCGACGCCCTGCTCCGCGCGCTCGAGGATGCCGGGCCCGAGGCGGAGGCCCTCGGGACCGCGCAGTGCGTCGAGGTCGTCTCGGGGCTGCGGGCGATGCAGGGCATCTCGGGCGTGCACGTGATCGGGCTCGGTCGGGAGGAATCCGTCCGGCACGTGATCGAGGGCGCCGGGCTGTTCCCACGCCCCTCCCCGGGCCTCGCGTAGACTCGCCGAGCAGCCGACGGGGGGAGGCGACGTGGCCGAGACGGTGACGATCCAGGGGCAGAGCTACCTGAAACGCAACCCGCTGGGCGTGTTGGGGCTGAGCCTCATCACGCTCGGCATCTACGGCCTGTACTGGTACTACAAGGTGAACGAGGAGATCCTGCACTACACCGGCGACCAGACGATCAGTCCGTCTCGCTCGCTCCTGGCCGTGATCCCCGGCTTCCTGCTGATCGTCCCGCCGTTCATCGCCTACTACAACACCTCGAACCACGTCGTGCAGATGCAGCAGCAGCGGGGGATCCAATCGCAGATCTCCCCGGCGCTCGTCGTCATCCTGGCGATCGTGATCTGGATCGGGATGGCGGCCTACGTGCAGGAGCACCTGAACCGCGTCTGGGATGCTGCCGCGACGGGTGGCGCGCAGCCCGCGGCTCCGCAGCCGCCGCCTCCGGTTCCGGCCTGAGTCGGCCCTACCGCTCCTCGATCGGGACCCACGACTGATCGCGGGGTCCGATGTACTCCGATCCGGGCCGGATCACGCGGTTGTCCGCGTACTGTTCGCGCACGTGGGCCGTCCATCCCGCCATCCGTGCGATCGCGAAGATCGGCGTCATGAGGTCGGTCGGGATGCCGAGCGTGTGGTACACGCTCGCGGCGTAGAAGTCGACGTTCGGGAACAGACCCTTCTGCTCGCCGACGGTGCGTTCGATCGCCTCGGAGATCTCGTACCAGGACGTGTCGCCGTGCCGTTCGCCGGTCTCCTTGGACAGGCGCTTGAGCACCACCGCCCGTGGATCCATCGTCTTGTAGACGGCGTGGCCGAACCCCATCACCTTCTGGTGGCGCGCGAGTCGGTCGCGCACGTACGCCTCGGCGCGGTCCGGTGACCCCACCTCCTCGAGCATCTTCATCGACTCCTCGTTGGCGCCGCCGTGCAGCGGCCCCTTGAGCGCGGCGATCGCCGCGGTGATCGCCGAGAACATGTCGGCCAGCGTCGAGGCGACGATCCGAGCCGTGAACGTGGAGGCGTTCATCGTGTGATCGGCGTACAGCACGAACGTGGTGTCGATCACCTCGGCGTCCTCTTTGGACGGCTCGAGACCGAGCAGCATGTGGAGGAAGTTCGCCGCGTGCGGGAGCTTGGTGTTGGGGGGGACGATCTCCTGACCCGTCCGCATCCGGTGGTACATCGCGAGCAGGGTCGGGGTCTTCGCGATCAGGCGGAGCGCCTTGCGCCGATCCGCATCCGCCGAGTCATCCCACCCGTCGGGGTCGTAGGCAGAGGCGGCCGACACGCTCGTCCGCAGCATCGACATCGGTGAGGTCTGTTGGGCCAGCGTGGGCATGAGGTCGTCCCGCAGGAACTTCGAGACCTCGCGCTCCTCGATCATGAAGTCGGTGAGGCCGTCCAGCTCCGTCTGGTTCGGCAGGCGGAGCTCGTGGAGCAGGTGGACGACCTCCTCGTAGGAGGTTCGACCGGCCAGGTCGTGGATGTCGTAGCCCACGTACCACAGGCGGCCCGCCTGTCCGTCGATGTCGGACAGCCGGGTCTGGGCTG
>DASUMC010000205.1:0-3697 GCA_036277855.1 Actinomycetota bacterium | reverse complement strand
GGACGTCCGGGTCCCTGCTCGTTCCCACCCCGCGCGTCAGCCATCCATGGCAGGTGCATGCAGACGTGGGGGGAGGGAGGAGGGCCGGACTCGAACGTCCGTTTGTGTCCGAACGACCCTACCAGCGGTCTCCGACAACCTTGTGACCGGGGGTCACATCGATGGCCGCGGGTACCATGAGGGCGTGCCGACCAAGGTCCTGCTCGCGGCCCCGCGGGGCTACTGCGCCGGGGTCGAGCGAGCCGTCGAGGCGGTCGAGCGGGCGCTCGAGACGCACGGTCGTCCCGTCTTCGTCCGCAAGCAGATCGTCCACAACGCGCACGTGGTCCGCGATCTCGAGGCCAAGGGTGCGGTCTTCGTCGAGGAGGAAACCGAGGTGCCCGAGGGTGCCGTGATCGTGCTCTCGGCGCACGGGGTCGCGCCGCAGGTGTACGCGAACGCGGAACGCCGGCGGCTCACGGTCCTGGACGCGACGTGCCCGCTCGTCACGAAGGTGCACCTGGAGGCCCGGCGCTTCGCCGGCCACGGACGGACGATCGTGCTGATCGGCCACGCCGGTCATGAGGAGGTCGTCGGCACGACGGGCCAGGCCCCCAACGGCACGATCCTGGTTCAGAACGTCGACGAGGCGCGCTCGGTGGAGGTGCCCGATCCCGAGAACCTCTCGTATCTCACGCAGACCACGCTGTCGGTCGACGAGACCAACGAGATCGTGGAGGCGCTCCGCGAACGGTTCCCCTCGATCCAGGGACCGCCGCGCGAGGACATCTGCTACGCGACCCAGAACCGCCAGGACGCGATCAAGGAGGTGGCGCGTCGCTCCGACGTGGTGCTGGTCATCGGCTCGGACAACTCGTCGAACTCCAACCGCCTCGCCGAGGTCGCGCGCGATCTCGGCACCCCGGCCTACCTCGTCGACGACGAGACGGAGGTCGACCCCGCGTGGCTCGACGGCGCGCGGGTGGTCGGGCTCACGAGCGGGGCCTCCGCACCCGAGCGACTCGTGGATCGGCTGCTCGCCTGGCTGGCGGCTCAGGGCGCGACCGAGGTCGAGGAGCTCCGCCTCACCGAGGAACACCTGCGCTTCTCCGACGTCCGCGTCTGACACGAACCTCGGCCGTCGATCGAGCGAAGGAGTGGCGGCTCAGCTCCAGGCGGAGAACTGGTCGCGGTCCTCCTGATCGGGTTCGGGGAACAGGATCGCGACCAGGATTCGCGTGTCCTCGATGTCCTCGATCGGTCGGAGCCGGTTCACGATGATCGGGACCGCCTGCTCCCACGGGAACGGGATCTCGACGATCAGGTCGTGATCGCCCGCGATCATGGCGACGGCCGAGACCTCTTCGACCCCGGCGATCGTGTCGGCGAGCCGTGCGGCCGCGCCGGGAGAGGCCTTCACGTGTACGAAGCACGCCGGTCCGGGTTCCTGCATCGGGATCGGCGTCCGCGTCCCCTCCTCGCCCGGCAACGCGTAGACGTGGCGGGGAACGACCGGCGCGATCATCGTTCGCTCGACGCCCTCGATCAGGTGGATCCCCCGCACGACCTCCTCCGAGATGCCGAGCAGATCGGGACCCTGCACCGCCGCAAGGACGTCCCACGCGCCCACGACCGCGACCGCCGCGCGGACGCCGCTCACGTTCTCGAGCTGGACGACCACGTCTTCGACGCTGCCCGGACGAACCCGCAGGTAGACGAACGCGTCCACGCAGGCAGGCTAGGTCCGCGACCGGCACCGGGCAAGGACCGGTGGGCGTCTCAGGACGCGGCGGGAGCCGAGACCCGGCACAGCGCGTCGAGCGCCTCGGCCCCCTCCTCGGGTCCGACGGCGATCAACCGGTCCCCGGCGCGCAGCACGAACGGTCCCCGCGGCCGGTAGATCCACCGGGCGCCTCGCTGGACCGCGAGCACGAACATCCCCGTCTCGGTCTCGAGCCGGAGCTCCTTCAGGCTCTTGCCGTCGGCGGGGGTTCCGGGTTCGACCACGGTCTCCGCGGAGGTCTCCTCGGTCTCCTCGAGCGCGATCTGGACGACCGGGTGCACCGGCTCGCCGTGCTCGACGTACCAGGTGAGGTCGCGCGCCGCGTCGCACATCGACTCGCTCGCGCTCCCGAGCCGGAGCAGCCCGCGCAGCTCGTCGGGGTTCCGGGCCTCCGGCGCCGCGCGGAGCACCCACGACTCGAGCTCGTCGTGCAGCGTGTCGCTCCGGGCCTCGAGCGCCCCGACCTCGGCGGCCAGCGCGCGGTTGTTGAACAGGATCGAGGAGTAGGCCAGGCCGACGGCCGCCTCGGACAGGTCCTTCAGTTCCACCAGGATGTCCACCGCGCGGTCGAGCTCGGACAGCGGCGGCGCGTCGTCGTCGTCGGGTTCGGGCCGTCGGGGCGCGCCGGCCAGTTCGCGGAGCAGCGTCACGCCCTCCTCGGGGCCGCGCACCAGCAGGACGTCGGCCTCCGAGAGCACATCGTCGGGGCCGGGGTCGAACTGCCACTCGATCCCGCTGCGGATCGCCATGACCCACATGCCCGTCTCCGTCGGCAGGGAGAGCTCGCGCAGCGCACGGCCGATCACCGGTGCCGAGGCTCGGACCTTCACCCGTGCGGTCATCTCGTCGGCGTGACGGAGATCGCGCCGCAGGGCGTCGGGGATCCCGAGGCGAGCCTCGATGACCCGCCCGATGTCCGAGGCGGCGTCCCCGATCTTCTCGACGGCGCCCGCGATCCACAGGACGCCGGCCATCGCCTCCGCGTCCTCGGGGCTGCGGGCGGCGAGCATCGCCACCTCGCGCAGGCGGCGGAGGTGGCCGGTCATCCGCTCCTCGAGGCGCTCGACCTCCCGAGCGAGCTTGTCCTCGTTGAAGAACACCGCGGCGTACGCGAGGTCGACCATCAGCTCGGAGGCATCCTTCGCCTCGACGAGCAGATCCTTCACGCTCTTCGGTTGGTCATCCATTCGGGAGCACCCCCAATGATGTCATGACGAACAGAACGACGGCCACGCCCGCGAGGTCCATGACGCTCGTGATGATCGGCACGCTCTGGTCGTCGGGGTCCAGGCCGAACCGGAACGTCCCGATCGCGAGGTAGTAGCCCGCGACCAGCGTGACCGGGGTCACGATGAGACCGGCCAGGACCGTGCCACCGACCAGCGCCGGGAGCGACGGCATGCCCACCAGGTCGGTCGCCACCCCGAGCGCGTACGCGACGACCCCGACCATCGCGAACACGGCGATCGACAGCGCGGACACGATCGACGCATCGACCAGCGCGGGGATCTCGGGGAGCCCGCTGGCGGTCATGACACCGATCTGGAGCTTGGATGCGGTCCGCGACGTGAAGATGCCGCCGAGGGCGCCGGCCTGCGACACGAAGGGCGGGATCAACGCCAGCAGCACCGGCACCGCCACCAGCTGTTCCTGTCGAGCCCGCAGCAGGGTTCCCGCCAGGATGTCCAGGATCGGCGTCAGGAGGATCACCGCGGTCATGTCGACGACGATCCTGCGGATCACGCGATCGGCGACCGTGTAGGAGCGGATCGCCGCGTACACGGCCACCGCGATCGAGATCACCGCGGCCGGGACGGCGACCAGGTCCGAACGCAGGAGGTAGGTCGCCAGGAACAGGCTCGGCAGCGTCGTCATGTCGCCCAGCGCCGTGACCATCGGGGTGGAGACGGAGTCGAGATCCCAGCCGCGCCGGTA
>DASUMC010000204.1:0-3472 GCA_036277855.1 Actinomycetota bacterium | reverse complement strand
CTGGTCGTGCGAACGACGGCGGGCGACGAGGTGGTTCGGTTCGGGGAGGTCGAGCACCTGGAGTAGGATGCGCTCATGCCGTTCCCCCGCAAGCTCCTGATCGAGAACGAGCAGCTGGTTCTCGAGCTGCGGCCGCACTGGATCGCCCTGGTGATGCCGGCGATCGTCACGATCCTCGTGATCGTCGCGTGGTTCCTCGCGGTGTCGTTCGGCCCCGACACCGGCGCGGGCCGCGACGTCACGTTCTGGGGCGCGACCGCGATCGCGATCTTCGTCCTGATCTGGTTCCCGGTGCGCAAGTTCATCGCCTGGGTCACGTCGTACTTCGTCGTGACGTCCGACCGGGTCATCCACCGCGAGGGGTGGATCGCGAAGCGCTCGATGGAGATCCCGCTCGAGGCGATCAACGACGTGCGTTTCCACCAGGGGGTGTTCGAGCGGATCATCGGCGCCGGCGACCTGATCATCAGCTCGGCCAGCGAGTTCGGACGCGAGGTGTTCGGCGACATCCGCAACCCCGAGCACGTCCAGAGGACGATCTACCAGCAGGGCGAGCTCAACAAGGACCGGATGTACCGAGGGGTCGGGCGGGACTCGGCACCCGCGGTGCCGGCCCCCCCGGCCACGTCGGGTGCGACGACGCCCGCCACGCCGCCGGCCTCCGCCTCCACGACGGGCGAGCTCGAGCGCCTGGCCGAGCTGCGGAACAAGGGCGTGCTCACGGAGGACGAGTTCCAGAGCCAGAAGAGGAAGATCCTCGGGGGGTAGACTCGAAGACCCGATCACAGCGAGACGACGGCATGGACACTCTGAACCGATCGGTAGCACGAACACCTCCGGCGACGAAGATCGAGATCGCCGGGTACGTCCTGGTGGCCGCCGGCTACGTCGTGATGACGCTCGGGATCCTCGAGATCGGGGGGTTGTTCAACATCGGGATCGGGTTCGCCGTCGCGTGGGCGGGCTGCGTGCTGATGTTCCTCGGCGAGGAGCGTCGCGAGTTCGACGAGGAGGCCGAGTTCCGAAGGGAGCTCGAAGAGCTCTGAGTCTCCCGCTCCGGCGAGCGGGGGCCGCGGCTCGGATGGGACAATCGCCTCCGTGGAGCCGAGGGTCGCCGTGGTCGGCGTGGGGCATACCGGGTTCGCGCCCGTCACCGCCGGGGTCTCCTACAAGGAGCTGATGTTCGGGGCCGCGCAGCGCGCCTACCACGACGCCGGCGTGGATCCGCGGACCGAGATCGACTCGTACGTCTGCTGCTCGGAGGACTTCCTCGAGGGCACGTCGATCTTCGACGAGTACGTGCCGGACCAGCTCGGCGCGATGCAGCGCCCCGTCCAGACGGTCGCCGCGGACGGGCTGTTCGGCGTGGCGACGGGGATGATGCTGATCCGCTCGGGCCTCGCGTCGATCGTGGCCGTTGAGGCGCACAGCAAGGTCTCGGACGTCCGAACGCTCGGCGCGATCGAGGCGTTCGCGCTCGATCCGGTGTTGAACCGCCCGCTGCGCTTCCCGACGCTCGCGATCGCCGGGCTCGATATGAACGCGTTCCTCGAACGCACCGGGTTGTCCGAGGAGCATTGCTCGATCGTCGCCGCCAAGAACCGGTCGAACGCGCTCGACAACCCGCGCGCCGCCTATCCAGCAGACCTCACCGCCGAGGACGTCGACGACTCGAGCCCCGTCGCGTGGCCGCTGAAGGCGCTCGAGGTCGCCGAGCGCGCCGACGGCTGCGTGGTGGTCGTGCTCGCCGCCGAGGACCGCGCGCGCGAGCTCACCGAGGGGCCGGTGTGGCTGCTCGGTGCCGGTTGGTCCTCGGGGAGCCCGTCCCTCGAGAGCAGGACGTGGGGCGAGACCGAGCCGGTGACCAAGGCCGCCGAGTCCGCGTACCGCCAGGCCGAGATCACGGACCCCCAGGAGGAGATCGACCTGGTCGAGGCGGACGACACCTTCGCCTACCGGGAGTTGCTGCACCTGGAGGCGCTCGGGCTGGGCGAGGCCTCGGGGCTCGCGCAGCTGCTCGAGGAGGGTGACCTCGAGCCGGGCGGTGACCTTCCCGTGAACGTCTCGGGCGGCTCGCTCGGGCAGGGGAACCTGTTCGAGGCGAACGGTCTCGTTCGGTTGCTGGAGTGCGTCGAGCAGCTTCGCGGCGAGGCCGGCGAACGCCAGGTCGACGAGGCCTACGTGGCGGTCGCGCAGTCCGCGCGCGCCGCGCCGTCCACGTCGGCCGCGGTCGTCGTGCTCGCGAACGACGAGGGGGCAGGCCGATGAAGCTCCGGGCTCTCGACCACGTCTGGTTCTGGGTGACCGACATGGATCGGTCGGTGCGCTTCTACGAGGAGCAACTCGGGCTTGCGCTGCGGGTCCGGCACGGCGACGAATGGGCCGAGCTGGAGGCCGGCGCGATCCACATCGGGCTCCACGGCGCGCGCAGCGAGGGCAACGTGCCGCACGGTGGCACCGCCGTGTTCCGCGTGGACGACCTCGATCTCGCGAAGACCGCGCTCGAGCAGCGCGGCGTGGCATTCCACCAGCACCTCGGCGAGGTGCCGGGTATCGCGCGCTACGCATCGTTCGACGACCCCGACGGCAACTCGATGCAGCTGATCGAGTACGTCCCGGAGGAGGGCTAGATGGCCCGGCGGGTCGCGGTCGTGGGCGCGGGGATGACCAGATTCGTCCGACGCGCGCAGGAGACCGGCAAGGAGCTCGCGTGGGAGGCCTCGCGCGAGGCGCTCGCGTCCTGCGAGCTCCCGCTCGATCGGATCGACGCGGTGTGCCTGACCAGCGCCCCCGACGCGTTCGACGGCGTGCACATGAAGGGGGAGTACCTGTCGGACGGAGCGGGTGCCTTCGGCCGGCCCTTCATCCGGACGTACGTCGGGGGGGGCAGCGGCGTGTTCACCGCGATCCAGGCGTACTACACCGTCGCGAGCGGGATGGCCGATGTTGTCCTCGCCGTGGCCGAGGAGAAGATGTCGTCCACGCAGCCGCATCCGCAGGGCGCGTTCCTCACGATCTTCGACAACATCCTCGAGCGCCCCCTCGGCCCGAACCTGCTCTGGATCTTCGCGCTCGAGATGAACCGCTACATGACCGCGCACGGCATCGACAAGCGCGACATCGCCGCCGTCGCGGTGAAGAACAAGCGGAACGCGGCCGATCATCCGGCGGCCCTCCTCGGCCAGGCCGACATCACGATCGAGGACGTGCTCGCCTCCGAGACGCTCGCGTGGCCGGTGCAGCGCCTGGACGTCTCGCCCATCAGCGACGGCGCCGTCGCGATCGTGGTGGCCAGCGAGGAGGCAGCGAAGCAGATCACGAGCGACCCGGTCTGGATCCAGGGCGTCGGGTGGAACCTCGACACCGCGTACTGGACCAACCGCGACCTCGTGTTCCCCGAGTACGTCGCGAACGCGGCCCGCATGGCCTACGGGATGGCCGGCGTGACCGAGCCGCGCAAGCAGATCCACGT
>DASUMC010000203.1:0-4739 GCA_036277855.1 Actinomycetota bacterium | reverse complement strand
CGTTCGGCGGTTTCGCGGGTGCGGTCGTGACGAACACGTCGCTCAGCCTGGTGAACAGCTTCACGATCAACGGCAACAGCATCAACGACGGGGACATCTACGTGACGACCGGGAACGCCTCGATGACCTCGGGGAACCAGGTCATCAAGGGCAACGTCTACGTCCCCTTCGGTTCGCTGAGCGCCTCGGCGCAGGTCCATATCTACGGCACGGCATGGGCGAGGGATTCGGTCACGATCAATCACCCGCAGGCGTTGATCGATCAGGCCGCGATCTCCTCGACGTCCTCGCTCACCGTCTCCAACGGCAACGTCAACGGGGTCGGCTCCTATTGCACGACGGTATCGGGAACATCGAGGATCCAGGGAGGGACGGTCGCTCAGTGTCAGGGGCCGCCGCCGACCCCGTCGTTCCCGCACCTCACCTACGACGACGCCGTGGCCCCGAACGCGGACCCGGCCTGGCGGGCGAACTGCGGCTCGAGCGGAACCCTGGACTGCTACTACCTGAAGCAGTTCATCGACTGCACGACCGCCCGCGCGTACGTGGAAGGGACGGGAGCGGGGAGCTTCGCCGGCGGGGCGGGCGTGCCGAGCGGGTACAGCGGCGTGGTCGTACGTATCCTCGCTACGTGCACGTACTCGCCCAGCAACAACGTGACCGTCAGCGTGGGCAAGGATCTGGCGATCGTCACCAATGGGACGCTTGGCTTCTCACAGCAGTCCACCTGGAACGCGACGGGTGGGGCCCACAAGCTGTTCCTGATCCGTCCGTGGCCCGCCGACAGCAATCTCGGCTTCTGCCCGAGCTACGGCAACATCACGGTGGGGAACAACACCAACTTCAGCTCCACCCTCAACGTCGGCTTGTACACGCCGTGCACGGCCACGATGAGCAACCAGAACGCCTTCTACGGCCAGGTGGTAGGCGGCACCGTGGTGATCGGGAACAACTGGTCCATGAACTACAAGCCGATCGTGATCCCCGGGGCCCTCGTGACCGGGTTCACCGAAGATGTGTCGTACATCCGCGAGGTCGCGTAGCCGTCGACGCCGTCGGGACGGAGGTTCACCGCCGTGAGCTGGTTCCCCATCGTGATCGCCCTGGTGTTGGGGTTGGCGTTCGGGAGCTTCATGACCGTGGCGATCTACCGAGTGCCGGCGGGGGAGTCGCTCGTCCGTCCTCGCTCCCGGTGTCCGAGCTGCGGCGCGCCGATCCGCTCCGCCGACAACATCCCGGTGATCTCGTGGCTGTTGCTGAGGGGTCGGTGCCGTGCGTGCGGTGTTCGGATCTCGCCCGTCTACCCACTCACCGAGCTGGCCTGCGGGGGCCTCTTCGTCGCGGTGGCGCTTGTGTACGAGGACCCGTGGCGGGCGGTCCTCCTCGCTCCCTTCGCCGGGCTCATGGTTGCCCTCTCCGTCATCGACATCCGTCACCGCCGTATCCCGAACCGTCTCGTCTATCCGGCGGTCGTGATCGCGGCCGCGGTCATCGTCGCCGGCGATCTGGCCGGTGGTGGACTGGACGTCCTGGACGCCGGGATCGGGCTGTTCGCCTATGGGCTCGCATTGCTGATCATCGCCCTGATCTCGAAGGGCATGGGGATGGGTGACGTCAAGCTTGCCGGCCTGATCGGCCTGGTCCTCGGCTCGATCGGTCTCGACCTCGTCGCGGTCGCGGCCGGCATGGGGATCCTGCTCGGGGGAGTGGGGGCCATCGTCGCCCTGCTGGCCGGCGCGGATCGGAAGTCCGCGATCCCGTACGGGCCGTACCTCGCCTCCGGGGCCGTGATCGCCGTCTTCGTGGGTCGCCACATCGCCGATGCCTATCTGAACCTGCTGAGCTGAGCACCGCCCCGCGCGCACACCCTGTCCTGTGACTCCTGTGAGTATTGAGAAGTAAAGCTAATTACATCTATGTCATTTAGTCTACCGTGCCGAAAGTAGGCAGATGGGGTGATTGACGATAGATGTTGCACTTGTTACCGTGCGCAACCCCACGGACCGGATGGGACGGATGAGGCATATGTGGAAGATGGGGAACATGAGGCAGATGTGGGAGATGCGCTAGATGAGCAAACGGAGACCGTTCGTCGGTGACCGGCTCCTCACGGTGGGCGAGGTCGCGGCCACGATGCGGGTCTCGAACATGACCGTATACCGGCTGATCAAGAGCGGTCAGCTGGCGGCGATCCGCGTGGGGAAGAACTATCGGATCCGCGAGTCGGACGTCGATCGGTACCTCTCGGAGCGATCGGTGTAGGTGGGCACGGTGGCCAAGCGTTCGAGGAGCGGTTGGGTGGGTCGACAGGCGGGAGATCGCCTGCTGACCGTCGCCGAGGTCGCGGGCACCATGCGCGTCTCGAACATGACCGTGTACCGGCTGATCAAGAACGGGGACCTGCCCGCCCTGCGGGTGGGGAAGAACTATCGGATCCGGGAGTCGGACGTGGACGTCTTCCTGTCGGATCGGTCCGTGCAGGTGGAGGGCGCGTAGTGGCCAGGACCAGGATCGGCGTGGACGTCGGGTCGACGGCGGTGCGCGTCGCCGAGGTCGCCGCCGGCGACATCCCGGTGATCGTTCGGGCGGCCCAGGTGCCACTCCGACCCGGTGTCGTGGAGGCCGGCGAGGTCCGCCAGCCCGAGGCCGTGGCCGAGGCGCTCCGCGAGCTCTGGTCCAAGTCCGGGGTGAAGAGCAAGCAGGTCAACCTCGGCGTGGGGAACCAGCGTGTGGTCGTCCGCGAGGTCGCCCTTCCCTGGCTGCCCGAGAAGGAGCTTCGGGACACCCTCGGGTTCCAGGTCCAGGAGTTCATCCCGATGCCCGCGGACGAGGCCGTCCTGGACTTCGACCCCCTGGGCGAGATGGATCAGGGGGGACGGCGTATGGTGCGGATCCTCCTGGTGGCGGCGCACAAGCCGATGGTCAACGCCCTGGTCGGGGCCGCCCTGGCGGCCAAGCTCGATCCCCAGGGCGTCGACCTGAGTCCGTTCGCGGTGACCAGGGCGGTCGGGACGGGTGACTCGGGTCTGGATCTGGACTCGAGCGGCGACGAGGCGATCGTCGATATCGGCGCCCAGGTGACCTCGATCTGCGTGCACGACCGCGGGGTGATCAGGTTCGTGCGCATGCTCCCGTCGGGCGGTCGCGACATCACGCTCGCGATCGCGTCCGCTCTAGGCGTCGACGACGAGATGGCCGAGCGGCTCAAGCGAGGCGAGCGGTTCCAGGGGATCGCGGCGGCCGGCCGGTTGCCCGCACCCGCCGACACCCTGCCCACCGACACCTTGCCTGCCGACACCCTGGGGTCCGAGTCGCCGCGAGGCGTCCCGGTCGGGATCTCGGATCCGGGCGAGGTTCGCGACCTCGCGCTGGCCCGCGCGGGGGCCTTCGTCGACGAGGTTCGATCCTCGCTCGAGTTCTACACGGCGCAGATGCCGGACGCGCAGATCGGACGGGTGCTCGTCGTCGGAGGAGGCTCGCGGCTGGACGGCCTGCTCGAGCTGCTGCAGGAGCGACTGCCGGTGCCGGTCGACCGCGGTCGCCTGTTCGAACGCGCAAAGTCCGAGGTCGAGCTGTCCGCGGAAGCGTCCGCTGAGGCCGAGGCCGTGCTCTCGGTCGCCGTCGGCCTGGCGATCCCCGCCCGGTGGTCGGCGTGAGCCAGGTCAACCTCCTTCCCCCCGAGCTCCGAGAGCGCCAGGCGATCCGTCGGACGACGTCTTTGGTGGCGGCGGCCGGTCTCGGGGTGCTCGCCCTGATCGGGATCTTCTACTTCCTCCAGGTCCAGCGGCTCTCGGAGGTGCAGTCGGACCTGGAGGCGCAGGGGAGCGAGAACGCCCAGCTCGAGAGCCAGATCGCCTCGCTGCAGGAGTTCGCGGACCTGCAGGCCGAGCTGGCCTCGAAGGAGGCGCTCCTGGGCGAGATCTTCGTGAACGAGGTGTCCTGGTCGAGCGCGCTCCTGGACGTCTCCCGGGTGATCCCGGACGCGTCCTACCTGACGAACCTGACCGGGCAGATCACCCCGACGGTGGTCGGCGAGGCCGCCACGGGGCCGACCGGCGGGGCACCCGACGGCTCGCTGATCGGCAACATGACCTTCGCGGGCGTCGCCAACCAGACCGAGACGATCGCCACCTGGATCACCCGGCTGGAGGAGGTCCGGGGGTGGGTCAACGCCTGGGTCAACAGCGCCCAGGAGGACGCTCCCTTCTCCCGCATCTACACCTTCTCCAACGGGCTCGACCTGACGCAGGAGGCGGCGACGGCGCGCGGACAGGGGGTGGAGCCGTGAACCGGCGCGCGCCCATCATCGCCGGCGTCATCTCGGCGGCGGTGGCGCTCCTCGCCGTGTTGCTGCTCGTCCTGCCGAAGATGAGCGACGTGAGCACCACCGAGGAGGAGCTCCAGAGCGCCGAGGACCAGGAGGTCGCCCTGGCCGCCCAGCTCGACGCCCTCCAGGAGGCGGAGGCCGCGGCGCCGAAGACCGAACAGGAGATCGGGGCGATCGAGGAGCAGGTGCCGCCGACCGCCAACCTCCCGAGCCTCTTCCGCCTGCTCCAGGGCGCGGCCGACCGCTCGGCCGTCGACTTCTTCTCCTTCTCGCCTGGCACCCCCGCGCCGAACGCCGGCGGGACCTACTCGAGCATCGCGTCGCAGGTCACGGTGAGCGGCGGGTACTTCGCGATCGACGAGTTCCTGTTCCTGCTCGAGACGTTGCCGCGGGCCGCGAAGGTCACGACGCT
>DASUMC010000202.1:0-11672 GCA_036277855.1 Actinomycetota bacterium | reverse complement strand
CCGTATTCGTCACGGCGGCGGAGCCAGAGCTGCCATGCCTCGCCCTCGTCCCGACCCTTCGGCGCATGATCGAGGATCGGGTAGTAGATCATGAGGAACTCCAAGCCACGCCACGTCGTCGAGTACGTCTGGTAGACGTTGCCCTCGTCGAGTACGAAGGCGCTGAACCCAGGGCTCTCGGTGATGTAGCCCCCGACGTCGGTGCCGGTCGAGCGCGCGTTCTGTTTGGCGATCGGCGGGACTCCGCTCTTCGTCATCTGCTCCACGACCTCGCGGCCTTCCTCCGGAGCGTGCGAGAAGCCGAGGTCGAAATTGAATCCGGTGGGAGCGGCGGAGACCCAGGGAACGCTCCATCCCATGCGGTGCCGGTAGGCCTGCAGCTTCTCGAGCGGCGCCTGCGAGACGAGTACGAACGTCACGTCACGAGCGTGAAGATGCGGGAGCACGGCCTCGACGGCGTCGGCGATCGACGAGTTCACGGGGTCGCCGGCCTCGTAACTCGGTCCGAACATGAAGTGGTAGACGAGCAGCTGGGATCGCCCGTCGAACAGCTGGGCGAGCGTCGTCTCGCCTTCCGCGGTATCGAACCGGTACTCTTCCCCCACGGGCACCCACGGCAGGTCGCGCCGTTCCTGGGCGAGCTCGTCGCCGAGCCTGGTGTGCTCCTTCTCGCGAACGAGCAGCTTCTCGCGCGCCTCGTCCCACTCTCCCCGCGTTGCGATCCTGTGAGTCATCGTTCTTCCTCCTAGTCGTCCAGGCTGCCCATCGTCAGGTTCACGATCGTTCCGGTCATCCCGCTCGCCTTGTCGGACGCCACGAAGGTCGCCACGTTGGCCATCTCCTCGAGCGACATGAGGCGTTTCGGGTGGGTCCTGCTCGCGAGTGCCTCTTGCCACCCGTCCCAGGTCACCCCCGAACCCTCGGCGCGTGGCTCGTAGGCCTCCCTGATGGTCTCCGTCTCCGGCATCGCCTGCGGTCGAAGACCGACCACCCGGATGCCGTGCGGTGCGAGCTCGGCGGAGAGGCTTCGCGTGAGCGATTCCTTGACGGCCTGAGCCGGTCCGTAGCCGCCCACCAACGGGATGCCCGTGCGCGAGTGAGAGGCGCTGACGGTCATGATCACGCCCGACCTCCTCGGGATCATGCGTCGCGCGGCCAGGCGCGCCGTCAGGAAGTACGACGTCGCGTGCGTCGTGATCGGCAGCGAGAACCGCTCGAGGTCCAGGTCGACGAGCGGGACGCCCAGGATCGTGTCGTTCGGGATGCCGATCGCGTCGAAGGAGACGTCGACGCGGCCCGTCTTCTCGATCACGGCATGGAGATGCTCGTCCACGGCTTGCTCGTCGAGCGAGTCGACCTCCGCCGCTTCCGCCGATCCGTCGGCGGCGACGATGTCCTTGGCGACGACCTCGACGGGTGCGAACGTGCGCCCGGTCAGGAAGAGTTCGGCACCCTCGTCCCCGAACGCGCGCGCGACGGCGCCACCGATCGCGCCCCCGGCTCCGTAGATCACCGCGACCTTGTCCTTCAGCAACATCTCGGCCTCCTTTCCTCTGCCCTGGATGGACACCGGCGGGCCGCGGAACTGGGCGGTCGCCGGGCGCCCATCTTCGGTGCGCATCGGTGTCTACCTGTGCGACCGGGGCATAACCCCAGGGAACGGAGACCGACATGGTGGGAGGATGGGGCGATGAGCACCCAGCTCATTGCGCTCGCGAAGGCCGGCGATCAGGACGCGTTCCGCGAACTGGTCGAGCCCTATCGGGCGGAACTGCACGTCCATTGCTACCGGATCCTCGGATCGGTCCAGGACGCCGAGGACGCCCTGCAGGAGACGCTCGTCGCGGCGTGGCGCGGGCTCGCGGGCTTCGAGGAGCGCGCCTCCGTCCGCACCTGGCTCTACTCGGTGGCCACCAACCGCGCCCTGAACATGCTCCGGGCGGCTAGGCGGAGACCGCAGGTCGAGATGCCGCCCGACGTCTCGCTTCCCGAGCCAACGCGGAACGCCGAGCCCCTCTGGCTCGAGCCGTATCCCGACGTCTTGTTCGCGAGCGAGCCGCCGATCGCCGGCCCCGAGGCGCGCTACGAGGCGAAGGAGGCGATCTCGCTCGCCTTCGTCACGGCGCTGCAGCTGCTTCCGGCACGGCAGCGGGCAGTGCTGATCCTGCGCGACGTGCTCGGGTTCCGTGCTGCGGAGGTCGCCGAGATGCTCGACTCATCCATGGAGTCGGTGACGAGCGCGCTCAAGCGCGCCCGCGCGACGCTGGAGAGCCGGCCGCGCGCCGTCGACGAGGCGCCTCCGCACCCCGACTCGCCGGCCGAGCGAGAGCTCGTGGATCGGCTCGCAGCGGCCTTCGAGGCGAACGACGTCGACGGTATCGTCGCGCTCCTCACCGATGACGTGCGACTGACCATGCCGCCCCTCCCGCTCGAGTACGTGGGTCTCGAGGACGCCCACCGGTTCTACGCGATCGTCGCCGCCCGACCCGGCCGCCGCCGGCTCGTCCCGACGAGGGCCAACGGGCAGCCCGCGCTGGCGTTCTACTCCCGCGACCCCACCGGAGACGTGTTCCGCGCGACCAGCCTGATGGTGGTCACGCTCGCGGGGTCGCGGATCACCGCGCTCACGCGCTTCGACCCCAGCGTGCTCCGGCACTTCGGGCTCCCCCGGATCCTGCCGGACTGAACTCGGGCGAGCATGAGGCCAAGGAGAAGCGAGCGAGGAGACCACAGCGAGGAAGGAGGGAAGGACGATGTCAAGCCTCATGGTGGACTTCATCATCTCGCTCGACGGGTATGCCTCCGCGGACGGCTGGCCCGGCTACTGGGGGATGGAGGGGCCTGAGTACCTCGGGTGGATCACGGCGGAGGCTGAGAACGAGCACACCGGCCCTCATGGGTGCGACCACCTACAGGCTGATGTCCGGATTCGCTACTGAGTTGCCCGACGATCCGGGCGTCGCGGCATTGACCGCGCTGCCAAAGGTGGTGTTCTCCTCCACCTTGGAGGCACCACTCTCGTGGGCGAAGAGCGAGCTGGTCGACGGGGACGCCGTCGAAACCGTGAAGGAGATGAAGCGGCGCGACTCGCGACCGCTGCGGACCATCGGAAGCCTCAGCCTGTGCCGGTCGCTGCTCCGCTCCAGTTGCTCGAGTACGTCCCCACCCTGCTCGATGGGCCACCTGGCGTCGGCGACTGGCCTGAGCTGACCTAGCATGGAGGAGTCTGCCGCGGGTGGAGGTTGACCCCGATGCCCCGCACTCCGTAAGAAGGACCGGTGGCGGCCCGCGGAAACCCGGAGACCTGGAGGCCCCTTCGCGACTCGTCGACCCATCTGCCGGACGGCCGGCTCCTCGCCTACGCCGAGTGGGGCGACCCCAACGGCAGGCCGGTCTTCCTGTTCCACGGCATGCCCGGGTCGCGGCTGTTCTTCCCCGATCCGGTCGTCGCCGCGGAGGCGCGCGTCCGCGCGATCACCGTCGACCGTCCCGGCATGGGCCACTCCGACCCGCAGGCGGGGCACCGGATCGCCGACTGGCCGCGCGACGTCGTCGCGCTCGCCGAGGAGCTCGGATTGGATCGGTTCGGCGTGATCGGATGGTCGGCGGGCACCGCGTACGCGTTCGCGTGCGCCGCGGTGATCCCCGAGCGGCTCACCGGTGCCGCCGCGACGACGAGCGCCGCGTCGCTGCGCTACCTGTTCGACCACGACCCCGACCTGCGTGACGCCTTGCTCGACGACGATGAGCGAGCGATCCTCGAAGCCCTGTCGGAAGGCAGGGTTGCCGCCGAGCGTCGGGCGGCCTCCGAGGCGGCCGAATGGGTGCGCGGCCTGACCGAGCACCCGGAACACCTGGCCGAGGGAGCGGATGCCGGGGACGAGTGGTTCCTGGACGATCCGGATCGTCGCAGCAGCTTCGTTGGGTCGATCCGCGAGTCCGTCCGCCAAGGCGCGGACGCGATGGCCCCGCAGTTCGTCGCGCAGGTCGCGCCCTGGGGCTTCCGCCTGGAAGACATCTCGATGCCGGTCCACGTCTGGGCGGGCGCCCACGACGCGATCACGCCGCCCGAGCTGATGCGGCGGGTCGCCGAGCGGATCCCCAACCACACGTTCACCGTCTGGGAGGATGTCGGACACGCCGGCCTCGCGAAACACCTGGACGAGGTGCTCGGCGAGCTCTAACGCGACGTCACTGGAGCGCCTCCATCGGTGAGGCGTCGGGCGAGATCCGCCGTGCCCGTCACGCGCCGAGCGCTCTGAACCCCTCGTAGATCATGTACGCAGGCCAGAAGATCGCCTTCGGGAAGATCGCCCAGACGTATTCCCAGAACGAGTCGGCCTGCTGCCAGTAGTAGAAGAGGGCACCGAAGATCCCGAGGCTGTAGAGGGCGCCCCCGCCGGCGGCGGCACCCGTGCTGCCCTTTGCCATGCCTTCCCCCCCTTCGACCGTCTTGAGGACCCTACCCGAGAGGTTGGGGTCCGTGGGAGATGGGTAGCTGCGCGTGAGGAGGTGGTCACCCTGATCTGGACGATCCTGGCTCTGGTCTGCATCGTCCTCGGGTTCGTCGGCGAGCTCGTCGACGAGAGGATCCTGTTGGGGACCCTGGAGTGGTTCGTCGCGGCGATCGCGTTCAACTCGCTCGGCGGGTTGCCGGGCGTGTTCGGGAAGCGGAGAGGTTGAGAATGACGCACCGCCACTAGCGGGGGCCGGATGATGGTCAGGTGGCGATCGCGGTCGGATCGGCGCTCAGCGTCGTTCGACCCCAGGGCCCTCCGCCGATGGGGATCTGCCCGGGGCGAGCGAGGTAGTTGCCCTGAGCGAGATCGATCCCGAGCCGTCGCAGCGCCTCGGCCTCCTGGTCCGTCTCCACGCCGTCGGCAACGACCGTGGCCCCGATGTCGAACGCGAACTCGATGACCGACGACACGGGCTCGTGGACCGTCGGGTCGGCGGACATCTCGCCGAGCGTCGACATGTCCACCGTGACGAGGTCCGGCGCCAGCCTCACGAGGTGATGAAGGCCCCATCGCCCCGATCCGGCGTGGCGGACGCCGACGCGCACCCCACGGTGGCGCAGCTCACCGAGCGCACCGGCGGGCAGCGCGTCGAGGCCCGCCGAGGGCTCGTTCAGCTCGAGCGCGATCCGGTTCGGGTCGGCTCCCCGGATCAGATCACGGAGCCGATCGGACAGGGCGATTCGGGAAGAGATGGAGACGGAGAGGAAGGCGTCGGATGGCAGCACCTCCATCCCGCCGAGGGCCGCGGTCAGGGCGACGAGCTCGAGCTCGATGAGCGATCCATGTTTCGCGGCCTCGGCGAACCAGGCCTCTGGCGAACGCATGGGGCGGGTCCGGAAACGGGGCAGGGCCTCCACGCCGATGACGTGGAACGTGTCCAGGTCGGCGATGGGCTGGTAGGCGAGCTCGACGGCCCGGCGCTCGATGATCCTCGCGATCTGCTCGCGCGGGTCCCTCGGCGACGGCTCGTTCCCGTTCGAGTCCCCCTCACCCCCGGCGGTCTCGGCGATCGCCTCGAACACGCCGTTGACCGCCCTCGGGGACAGGCGGGTTCCTCCCTCGGCCGTGCCGTGGATCGCGCCGAGGATCTCCTCGTTCGATGCGGTCTTCCCCACGTAGCCGAGCGCGCCCGCCCGGATCATGGCCAGGACGCTCTCACGGTCCTCGACCGCGGACAGCGCGAGCACCCGGGTCGTCGGGCTCAGCCTGGCGATCTCGGCCGCCGCCCGCGGCCCTCCACCGGGCATCCGAACGTCGAGCATGGCCACGTCCGGGAGCCGCCAGGCGGCGAGGTCGATGGCTCCCTGCGCGTCCTGCGCCGACCCGACGATCTCGAGTGAGGGGTCGGATCCGATCACGCTGGCCAACGACTCGCGGACGGTCTGTTCGTCGTCGGCGATCAACACCCTGATCCGATCCACCCTGGCCTCCGGTTACGTGCCGAGACATCGTCGAGGTGGCGGCTCGCGGCGCGCCGAGCTCGCCGCACCCTGTTCCAGGTATCGGCGGAACGAACCCTGCGCTGCAGGGTCGGCTCCCCTGTCCTTCCCAACGAGGAGGAACGCCACAGGGCCGACGCCGAGCGCGGACCGATGGTCGTACACGCCGGCGAACGCCACTCCGCGGGAGGGCCGAAGGTCGCAGGTCGTTCGAGGGGAGCGAGGGCTCGAGGACCACCTCAGGATGGACACCCGCGGCCATACGTTTCCCGAGGCGGGCCGGCCGATACCGGATGCAGAGGATCCACCCTCACCGAGCCTAGGAGGCCCGAGTTGCCTACAGCAGAGCGCATCAAGGTGATGGTCGCGGATGACGAGGAGTCCGTCCGGGACGTGCTCGAGGCCCTGCTCGGCTCGGAGCCCGAGATCGACCTGATCGGCAAGGCGGCCGACGCCGAGTCGGCGATCGAGCTCGCGTGCAGCAAGCTTCCCGACGTCGCACTCGTGGACGTTCACATGCCGGGGGGAGGCGGGCCTCGAGCCACGCGCGAGATCCTTCGACGATCGCCCCCCACGAGGGTGGTGGCGTTGTCCGCTCACGAGGACGTCTCGACGGTCCTGACGATGTTGCGCGCGGGCGCCGTCGGCTACGTGGTGAAGGGCGAGTCGACCGACGAGATCCTGTCGGCGATCCACCGGACCGTCCAGGGCAAGAGCAGCGTTCCCGAGCGCCTGGCCGCGCCCGTCGCCGCGGCCATGGTCGAGCACGTCCAGGGGCTCCGCGACGCAACTCGGACCCGGCAGCTCCAGCGCGAGCGCGTGGGGCGCGCGATCGAGGATCGCGCATTCAGGATCGTCTTCCAGCCGATCTTCGATCTCGAGAGCGGCAAGGAGGCCGGGTTCGAGGCACTCGCGAGGTTCTCGGACCTTCCCGAGCGCCCGCCGAACGTGTGGATCGCGGAGGCGGAGGCGGTCGGCATGCTCCTGGATCTGGAGCTGGCCCTCGCGAAGGCCGCAATCGATCAGCTCGACACCCTGCCCCCCGATGTGTACCTGTCCCTGAACCTGTCCCCGGAGACCGCGGTGTCCGAGCGCGCCGGACGGATGCTCGAGGCCGCCGACCCGAGCCGCATCGTGATGGAGTTGACCGAGCACGCACCCGTCGCCGACTACGACGAGCTTCGCGATTCGCTCTCGGGTCTGCGTGATCGTGGTGTGCGGCTGGCGATCGACGACGCGGGGGCCGGCTTCGCGAGCCTGCGCCACATCGTGCGGCTGGATCCGGACATCATCAAGCTGGACATCACCCTGACGCGCCGGATCGAGAAGGATCCGGTACGCCAGGCGCTGGCGGTCGCCCTCGTGTCCTTCGCGAACCAGGTCGGCGCGACCGTCGTCGCCGAGGGCGTGGAGACCGAGCTCCAGCTCGAGGTGCTCCGACTGACCGGGATCCGGTTCGCCCAGGGGTTCCTGCTGGGACCTCCCGGGCCGGCGCCCGCCGCCGAGCCCGGTCGGTCAACCCTCGGAGGAGTTGTGCCGATAGACCAACAGGCCGAAACGGCCACGCGGGTCCGCGTGCCTGACGGACGGACGAACGGGCGGTGAGCGATGAGATCTGCTGACGTGAGTTCGAAGGCCCGGGAGCATCCGTTCGCCACGTCCTCGCGGGCCCTCCTCCTCCTGGCGATCGGGGGCTCCTTCGTGATCGCGGCGACTCCCGCCCGAGCCGCTTGCGCGCTGACGGACCTCGCCTGCACCACCGAAACTGTCACCACGACCGTCACCGAGACCGTCGCCGAGGGCACCGAGCCGGTCACGGAGGTCACCGATCCGGTCACCGAGACGATTGGAGGCGTCGTCGACGAGGTGAACGACACGGTCCGGCCGATCGTCGACGAGGTGCCCCAGCTGTCCGATCCTGCCGTGAACGTGACCGATCCCCCGACCGCCGATGAGTCCAACGCTCCCGGTGCTCGAAGGGGGTCAACCGATCCCTCGGGTGACTCCGGACACGGACGCTCGGATGTGGTCTCCGGCAGCGTCGTCGAGCCCACCGTCCCCGTACAGGCCCTGGTCCGCGACGCGTTCGTCTCGGGCCTCGATCCCGGCCCAGGCCCCGACGTTCGGATCGGCCCCTCGCCTCCTGCTGAGCGGACGGGCGTCAGCCTCCAGGACCTCCTGACGGCGGGATTCGCCTTCCCCTTCGCGCTGGTGCTCATCGTGGGGGCGTTCCTGCTCGTGCAGGATCGCCTCGACCGCCGCGATCCCAGGCTCGCGCTCGCTCCGGTCGGCCCCGACGTCCTCGACTTCACGTGACGCCGTGGGAACCGCGCGGACGAACGCGCGCCCTCGAGCGAGCGAGCTCGTGTCTCTCGCCGAGCGGATGGACTCCCTGGGAGCCGTGCGTTGCGGCCTCGTCGCGCTGGTCCTCATCTTCGGCCTCCTCTCGAGGGAGACCGTGGAGGTGTCGCCGGCCGAACTGACCGTCGTATCGGCGGCCTACCTCCTGCTCGCCTTGCTGACGCCGTGGATCGTCAGGCGGCAACCTCGCAGCCGCGCGCAGTGGGTCATCGCGCTCAGCCTGCTGATCGATGGGGTGTTTCTCTGCTGGGCGACCTACGCGACCGGTGGAACCTCGAGCCCGCTCAGATTCCTGCTCATCGTCCACGTCGTCGCCGTGACCCTGCTCGCGTCCTATCGCACGGGCCTCAAGATCGCCGTGTGGGATTCCCTGCTGTATCTCGTGGTCATGTATGCCCAGGCCGCGGACCTCCTACCGGTCCACGAGGCCCTCGCGTCGACGTCCCCAACCGGCGGCGTGGACCTGAAGACCGCGGCGCTGCAGCTGATCCCGCTGTGGGCGGCGGCGCTCGTCACGGCGACCTGCGCGGCGGCCAGCGACCGCGAGCTTCGAGCCCAGAAGGTCGACCTCGAGGAGCTCTCGGCCGTCCTGCGAGACCTCGACGCGCGTGGGTCGGCCGCCGAGATCCCCGAGATCCTTCTCGATGCGCTCTGTCGCGTCTTCGGCTTCGGTCGCGGGGTCGTGCTCGCATCCCCCGAAGGCGACCTGTCGCCGATGGCCTACCGGGGGCCGGGCGATCCGCCGGATCTGCAGCCGGGGCACGACGCGATCACGGAGCGGGCCTGGAACGAACGGCGGGCGCAGCTCGCGTCCAGGCTCGATCCCGAGACGGATCCACGTCTCGCGGCGCTGCTCCCGGGAGCGAGCAACATCCTCGTGGTGCCCCTGCTCGTGGACCGAGGTTTCCGGCTGGGGGTCGTCGCGGTCGAGCATCCGAGCCGGCGCGCCCAGATCAAGCGGTGGGTCGTCGTGCTCGTGGAGCAGTTCGCCACCCATGCGGCCCTGACCCTGCAGAACGCCTGGTTGCTCGACGAGCTGCAGCGCAAGCTGGAGGAGAACCAGGCCCTCCAGATCCAGCTCCTGTCGAAGAACCTCGATCTCGAGGTCAAGGTCGCCGAGCGGACCAAGGACCTCACGAAGACCCTTCAGAAGGTCCAGAGCGTCGACGAACAACGACGAATGCTGCTGGCCCGTCTCGTCCACGCCGAGGAGGACGAGCGTAAGCGGATCGCCGGCGACATCCACGACGATCCCATCCAGAAGATCGTGGCCACGAGCATGCGGCTCCAGCTCCTGCGGCAACAGCTGTCCGATCCCGAGCAGCTCGAGGTCCTGGACAAGCTCCTGTCCACCGTTCGCGGCTCGATCGAGAGCCTGCGCCATCTGATCTTCGAGTTGCGTCCCCACGCCCTCGACGAGGATGGCCTCGGGCCCGCCCTCCAGGACTACCTCGAAAGCATCGAGTCGGACTTCGAGTTCAAGCTCGAGCAGCGCATGGAGAAGGAACCCCCCGCCGAGCTCAGGGTGCTCCTGTACCGCGTGGCGCAGGAGGCGATCACGAACATCCGCAAGCACGCCCGGGCCGAGCGCGTCCAGGTCCTGCTGGCGGACCAGGATGGCGGGTTCCTGGTACGCATCGCCGACGACGGTGTGGGGTTCACCGCACCGGACACGATGCAGTCCGCCAAAGGCCATCTCGGAGTTTCGGCGATGCGCGAGCGCGTCGAGATGGCGGGGGGCTGGTGCCAACTGCGCAGTCTGCCGGGCGACGGCACGACCGTGGAGTTCTGGGTTCCGAGCAACGCCACCCGTCCGGAGCCGACGGAGGCGGATGACGACGAGGTCGCCGTCGAGCGCCGGTCCGAGGAGGCCGCCTCCGTCCCGCTCAGCGTCGGCGGTCCGACGAGCGAGGCGTAACCGATCCACGCGCCACGGCGCGCGATCGCACGAATGCCCTCCCCGTGTGGGTGGCCTTACTCGGTGCTCGGGTCGGCGTCGTCCCGGTCGGTGTGGTCATCGGGATGGTCGACCGCCCCCGGTGCCTCGTCGCGCACCGACATCGCCGATTCCTCGGGCGCGACGAACGGGTCCCGTTCACCGACCGCCTCGCCGACCAGCTCGTCCTCCTCGTCCGGCCCGCCCTCGTCGATGAGCCCCAGGTCGGTATCGCGAATCGGTCGATCCGTGCGCTCCTCGGCGAGGCGCTCGCCGAGCGGTTCGCCCCGCTCCTGCTCGTCGGCCGTCGTCCCGAACGACTCGGCGCCCGACGCGCGATCGGCGTGCTCGATCAGCTCTTCGAGTGCCTCCCCGGAACCGTCGTCCCACTCGTCCGAGTCTTCGTCGGGAGTCCGTTCACGATCGTCGACGTTCCCCATGGCCGAGACCCCTCTCCTGGTGGTCGAGACGCTCCACACGTCAATGATGACGCAGATGGTCGGAACCGGCTTCGGGTTGCGCGTCGGCGGCGCTGCGTAGGATGCACGCATGGCATCCGCGGCGCCGGAGCAACAGACCTTCTACGACGGGTGGGCGAACTACCACCACCTGCTCCTCGATGCGATCCGCGATCTCAGCGCCGACCAGCTCCGCCTCCGTCCGGCCCCCGGGCTCTGGGCCGTCTGGCAGCTGGCCGGCCACATGGCCGCGACCCGGACCTATTGGTTCCACGACGTCCTGGGCGAGGGCGAGCCCGCGCTCCGCAACCTGTTCCGCGTCACGAGCACGACCGTCCCCGGCCTGGCGGTCGAGGACGCGACATGGGAGGACGACGAGGACCACCCGCGAGGTCCGGCCGAGATCGTCGAGGGTCTGGAACGGTCGTGGGCGATGATCGAGGACTGCCTACGGCGCTGGGCGCCGGACGATCTGGCCGTCGAGTTCTCCCGCCGGCGACGTTCGGGCTCGCAGATGTTCACCCGGCAGTGGGTCGTCTGGCACCTGATCGAGCACGACCTCCACCACGGGGGCGAGATCTCGCTGATCCTCGGCAGCCACGGCCTCACCGGTCTCGATCTCTGATCGACCCCACGCTGCCCCCGTGAGGGTCCGAACGTCATACTCCTCGCATGACGCAGACGGGTTCGGACCGCGACCTGATGGCCGAGGAGGAGCAGCTGTGGAACGAGCTCCACGGGCTCATCGACACGCTGCCCCGGGACAAGGTCGAGGAGCCCGGGTACTTCGCCGAGGGGTGGACCGCGAAGGATCTCATCGCCCACATCGGCAGCTGGCTCGCCGAGGCGGGCGCCGTCCTGGAGCAGATCAGGTTCGGGACCTACCGGCCCGAGGAGATCGACATCGACGCGATGAACAAGAGGTTCTTCGACTCGTTGCACGACACCGCGTATCCGG
>DASUMC010000201.1:0-2277 GCA_036277855.1 Actinomycetota bacterium | reverse complement strand
TGCGGGAGCGACGTCGTCGACCGGATCCCCTACTACGTGTTCGCGGTGCTGATGTTCGGGACCACGTTCTTCCAACAGCGCCAGATGCAACAGGCCACCCCGCCCGGCGCCTCGAACCAGCAGCAGGCGCTCCTCAAGGTGATGCCGATCGTGTTCGGCGTCTTCGGCATCTTCTTCCCCGCCGGCCTCGTCCTGTACTGGACGACCTCGAACGCATGGCAGATCGGTCAGCAGTACTTCATGCTCAAGAGCCGGCCGACGGCCGAGCAGCTGGCCGAGAACGCCAAGTCCAAGCCTCAGAAGGCCGAGAAGAAGGGGTTCATGGCCTCGATGATGGAGCGCGCGGAGCAGCAGCGACAGCTCCGTGGCGGCACGACCCCGAAGCCGGGCACCAAGAAGCCGGGGAACCCCAAACCACCCTCGTCCAAGGGGGGAACCGGCGGCTCGCCGGGGTCGGGTCGCGACGAGCCGGGGTCCAATCCCAAGCAGACAGGGTCCGGAGGCAACGGCCGTGGAGGAGATCCGAAGAAGCGCCCCAAGCGTTGAGGAGGCGATCGAGGCCGCCCTCGGCGAGCTCGGGCTCAGCGAACAGGAGGCCGACGTCCAGGTCGTCCAGGAGCCTCGGTCCGGCGTGTTCGGGGTCGGTGCCCAGGAGGCCATCGTGGTCGTCCGCTCGCGGATCAAGCCCGACGGCGACCTGAGCGAGGACGACCTCGACGAACAGGCGGAGATCGCGACCGAGTTCCTCGAGGGCATGCTCGAACGGATGGGCATCACCGCGACCGTGGAGCCGGCGTTCGAGGACGGCACGATGTACGTGGATGTCATCGGCCCCGAACCCGACGACGAGGATATGGGCCTGTTGATCGGCCGCCATGGCCAGACGCTCGAGGCGATCCAGGAGCTCGCGCGCGTGGCCGTCGGCCAGCGGACGGGACTCCCGGCTCGGGTCGTCGTCGACATCGAGGACTACCGCAAGCGCCAGATCGAACGACTGTCCGCGCGCGTGCGCGAGATCGCCCTCCGGGTCGCACGGACCGGTCGCTCGGAGACGCTCGAGCCGATGAACCCCTTCCTCCGTAAGATGGTGCACACAGCGGTGGCCGAGGTCGATGGGGTGGGCAGCTCGAGCGAGGGCGAGGGCGCGGAACGGCGCGTTGTCATCCATCGAACGAGGTAGGCCCGCGGGCCGACCTCAAGGTGTCGTTTCACGTGAAACACCGATGAGCGACACCGAGGCCCTCCGAACCCAGGCCGCGAGCATCGGGGTGGCCCTCGATCCATCGCAGGCATCACGGCTGATCCGATTCGAGGAGCTGCTCACCGACCGGGCCATCCCGCAGGGCGTCGTCTCCCATTCCGATGCGACCCGGATCCGGGAACGCCACATCCTGGATAGCCTCCGAGCGGCCCCGTTCGTCGAGGGCGCCGACCTGGCCGCCGACCTGGGCTCGGGGGCCGGGCTGCCCGGCGTCGTGATCGCCATCTCGCTCCCCCGGCTTCGGATGCTGCTCGTCGAGCGCCGTCCTCGACGAGCGGCCCTCCTCGAGCTCGCCGTGGAGGAGCTGCGCCTGTCGAACGCGACGGTCTTCGCCGGCCCGGTCGCGGAGATGCCGCGCCCGGTGGACGTCGCCCTCGCGCGGGCCTTCGCCCCGTTGGACGAGGCCTGGGGGCAGGCCGGTGCGGTCTTGAGGCCGGGGGGACGCCTCGTCTACTTCGCGGGAGCCGCGATGACGATCCCGACGGCGCCCGAGGGCGCCGTGATCCTGGAGGTCCTGCGCACACCCGTGCTTGAAAGCTCGGGTGCCCTGGTTATCATGACTCGTCAGTGACGAAGCCCTCTTCCTCTCGGGCAGCTGGTTCGTCCTCCACACCGGAGCCCCCGTCCACAGGAGCAACCGGCGCTTCAGGGACGCAACCGACTGCCGCGCAACGCCGTTCGAAGGCCATCGGCCGCAGTTCGGCGGCCTCGAACGCGGACTCCCAGCACCCCCGCCGGGCGCGGATCATCGCGGTCGCCAACCAGAAGGGGGGCGTGGGTAAGAGCACCACGGCGGTCAGCCTCGGGGCGTCCCTCGCCGAGCTCGACTTCAAGGTCCTGGTCGTCGACCTCGACCCTCAGGGCAACGCATCGACCGGGCTGGGGATCCGTCACGAAGAGCGTGAGGTGACGGTGTACGACGTGCTGGCGGACGAGGCGCCGATCGAGGGCGCGATCGTCCCGACCCCGATCAACAACCTGTTCGCGATCCCCTCCACGATCGACCTCGCCGGGGC
>DASUMC010000200.1:0-9371 GCA_036277855.1 Actinomycetota bacterium | reverse complement strand
CACGTCTGCGGACCCACGCCAGCCCGGCGTCGTTCAACAACGAGGTCGGGCTCCCGATGACGCTGCTCGGCGTCGATCACGGGATCGAGGTCGTGGTCGCGGAGATGGGCGCGCGACGCGAGGGAGACGTTCGGTTGCTGTGCGACATCGCGCGGCCCGACGCCGTCGTCGTGACGAACGTCGGGACGGCGCACCTAGGGATCTTCGGGTCGTGGGACGCGATCGTCCGCGCGGGGTCCGAGCCGGTCGAGTGGCTCGATGCGGTCGGCACGGCGATCGTGAACGCCGACGACCCGGTCGCGCGGGCGTACGCCGACGAGACCGACGCTGCGGTGATCACCTTCGGCCTGGATCCGCGCGCAGATGTCCGGGCCGAGGACGTCGAGCTCGGTCCCGATGCGCGAGCGACGTTCACGCTGTGGTCGGCCGGCGAACGCGAGCCGGTAGAACTCGCGGTCCCCGGCGACCACATGGTGTCGAATGCCCTCGCCGCCGCGGCGGTCGGGCGCTGGGCCGGCGTGACGCTCGCCGAGACCGCGACGGCGCTCAAGGGCGCGGGCGTCGCGCGCTGGCGGATGGAGACCTCCACCGGCTCGTCGGGGGTCGTGGTCGTGAACGACGCCTACAACGCGAACCCCGAGTCGATGGCGGCCGCGTTGAAGTCCGCTCGTTGGATGGCCAGGGGCCAGCGGCTGATCGCGGTGCTCGGGCACATGGCCGAGCTCGGGCCGGTCGAGTTCGAAGAGCACGAGAAGCTGGGGCAGCTGGTGGTCAGGATCGGCGTCGAGCGGCTGATCACGGTGGGGGAGCAGGCGCGAGCGATCGCCCGCGCCGCGATCCGCGAGGGACAGCTGCCCAAGGACGTCGAGTCGTACGAGGACCCGTCTGAGGCCGCCGCCGACGTCCGAGCATGGGCGAAGCGCGGAGACGTGGTGCTCGTGAAGGGGTCCCGGGTGGCGGGTCTGGAACGCGTGGCGGAGGCCCTGAGGTGAGGGCGGGTCGCGACCACAACGAGGCGTGCCCGTGAGGCAGATCCTGATCGCCGCCGCGGTGGGCCTCTCGGTGACGTTGTTCGGCACACCGATCGCGATCCGACTGTTCAGCCTGTGGGGGTGGGGTCAGCGGATCCGGGAGGATGGGCCACACACTCACCTCGAGAAGATGGGCACGCCGACGATGGGCGGCACCGTGATCATCGCGGGGATCGTCGCCGGCTACGTCGCGACCCGCATCGTGTTCACGACCGTCACCGCCGCCGGGATCTCGGTGCTGCTCACGACCGTGCTCCTCGGGGTGCTCGGGTTCATGGACGACTTCATCAAGGTGCGCCGGCGGAGGTCGCTCGGCCTGTCGAAGACCGCGAAGATCGCGGGACAGGCCGTGATCGCCCTGATCTTCGGGATGGTGGCCGTCCGGGCGGCGGGCGTTCCGACCGAGCTGAGCTTCATCCGCGCCACCGGCGTCGAGCTCGGGCTCCTGTTCTACCTGTGGGTGTTCGTGATCCTCGCGGCGTCCTCGAACGCCGTCAACCTGACCGACGGGCTCGACGGACTCGCGTCCGGCGCGTCGATCCTTGTGCTCTCCGCCTTCGTCTTCATCGCGTTCTGGCAGTTCCGGCACACCTGCGAGATGATCGCGGGCGCCGCGTGCTACCCGATCGACGTCAACGCCGCGCTCGATCTCGCGATCGTCGCGGGGGCCGGCGTCGGGGCGACCGCCGGGTTCCTGTGGTGGAACGCCGCGCCGGCCAGGATCTTCATGGGGGATACCGGCTCGCTCGCCCTCGGCGGGCTGATGGGGGCGCTCGCGATCGTGACGAACACCCAGCTGCTGCTGGTCGTCCTGGGCGGGCTGTTCGTGATCGAGACTTCGTCGGTGATCGCCCAGGTGATCGCGTTCCGCGGCTTCAAGCGGCGCATCTTCCGGATGTCGCCGATCCACCATCACTTCGAGCTCGCGGGCTGGCCCGAGTTCACGGTGATCGTGCGCTTCTGGATCGTGACCGGCCTGTTGGTCGCGGTGGGGCTCGGGTTGTTCTACACGGACTTCGTCAGCCGCGGTGGACTGGGGCTCGAGTGATGGGTGCGTTCGACGGCGAACACGTGGTCGTGGTCGGCGCCGGCGTGGCCGGCTCGGCGGCGGCGCGCGTCCTGGTCGCGGAGGGCGCGACGGTCCGCGTGAGCGATTCCGGTCGCGCGACGCCCGGCGCCTCGGACCTGCGTGCGGAGGGGATCGAGGTGCTCGAGGGCGGTCACTCCCCCCACCATCTCGACGGCGCGACCATGATCGTCGCGAGCCCGGGGGTGCCGCCGCACGCCGAGATCCTCTCGTGGGCCCACGATCGAACGCTCCCCGTGTGGGGCGAGCTGGAGCTCGGGGCCCGGCTCGCCCGGGTGCCGTACCTCGCGGTGACCGGGACGAACGGCAAGACGACCACCACCGGCATGCTCGCCGCATGCATGCGGTCGGCCGGGCTGGACGCGGTGGCGTGCGGCAACATCGGGCGGCCGTTCCCGACGGCGGCCAGGGAGCCCCACGACGCGCTCGTCGTGGAGGTCTCCTCCTTCCAGCTCGCGACGCAGACGTCGTTCCACCCGAGGGTCTCCGTGCTGCTCAACCTCGCGCCGGACCACCTGGATTGGCACGGTTCGTTCGACGCCTACGCGGCGGCGAAGGCGCGGGTCTTCGCGCTCCAGGGTGCGACCGACGTCCACGTCGGGAACCTCGACGACGAGGCGTCCGCCGCGATCTCGCGCTCGGCCCCGTGCGAGGTGCGGTGGTTCACGATCGGTGAGCCTTCGGAAGACGGCGCGGGCATCCGTGACGGCCGGCTGACCGCCGGGTGGAGCGGGGCGGATCTCGGTGCGCTCTCGCTCGACACGCCGGCGATGCGGGCCGACGCCGCGGCCGCCGCCACCGCGGCCCACGCATTCGCGATCGGCGACCACGCGATCGCGGAGGCGATCGCGACGTTCGCGCCGGGACCGCACCGAGGCGAACCCGTCGCAACCGTCGAAGGCGTGCGGTTCCTCGACAACTCGAAGGCGACGAATCCGCACGCGGCGATCGCCGCGGTCGGGGATGCCGAGGGGGTCGTGCTGATCGCCGGGGGCGACGCCAAGGGCGTCGACCTGACCCCGCTCGGGTCGGTCGCAGCCCGCCTGGCCGGGGTCGTCGCGATCGGCGCCTCGGCGAGGGAGGTCCGCGCGGTGTTCGAGGGTCGGGTCCCCGTTCGGAAGGCCGGGTCGATCGAGGAAGCGGCGAGGCTCGCGTTCCAGATGGCGTCCGGCACAGGCACGGTGTTGCTCGCCCCCGCCTGCGCGAGTTGGGACATGTTCCGCGACTACGCCGAACGCGGGGATCGGTTCGCCGCGGCCGCGCGCGCGCTCGAGAAGGAGGATGCGCGGACGTGAGCGGGGTCGGCGCCGCTTCCCCCCGGGCGAGGACCCTGCGGCTGGTCCGGCCGGACGAACGCCCGATCTCACGGGCGCGGGCCGACCTGCGGACCCGCCGGACCCTCGCGTTGTTGTTGGGCTCGACCGCGTTCCTCGTGGGGTCGGGGCTCGTGATGGTCCTGTCGGCAAGCTCGGTCTCGGCGTTCGCCGAGTACGGGGACAGCTTCGTGTTCGTCCAGCGACAGGCCGCCTACGCGGTGGTGGGCGTCCTCGCGCTGCTCGTGACCTCGCGGATGCGCTACGACGCGTGGAGGCGCTTGGCGGGTCCGCTCCTGCTCGTCACGATGGCGATGCTCGTGCTGGTCCTGATCCCGGCGCACGGTATCGAGGCCTACGGTTCCTCGCGGTGGTTCCAGCTCGGTCCGGTGACCGTGCAACCCTCCGAGCTCGCGAAGCTCTCGCTGATCGTGTTCGCAGCTGCGACCCTGGCGCGGAATCGGACCAAGGTGGATGACGTCCGCCAGCTCGCCATGCCGCTCCTGCCGATTTCGGTCCTCGTGTGCGGGCTCGTGATGATGCAGCCCGACCTCGGTACCACCGTGATCATCGCCGTGACGATGTTCGCGCTGGCGTTCGCCGCCGGGGTCAGGCTCAGCTACCTGACGTGCGCGAGCCTCGTGGG
The DNA here is from genome assembly GCA_036277855.1 of Actinomycetota bacterium. Classification (GTDB taxonomy): domain Bacteria; phylum Actinomycetota; class UBA4738; order UBA4738; family HRBIN12; genus DASSJM01. The sequence goes on along the minus strand of DASUMC010000200.1, from coordinate 5,294 downwards.
CGCGCTGATCGGGGCAGGTCTGATCATGAGCGCGGACTACCGCAGGGTGCGGTTCCTCGCCTTCCTGCATCCTTGGGCCGACGTGAAGAACACCGGGTACCAGTTGGCGCAGTCGCTCTACGCGCTCGGTTCGGGAGGATGGATGGGCGTCGGGCTCGGCGCTTCGCGCCAGAAGTGGCAATACGTGCCGAACGCGCACACCGACTTCATCTTCTCGATCCTGGGCGAAGAGCTCGGCCTGCTCGGCGAGCTCGTGGTCCTCGTCGCGTTCGGCGCGCTGATCTTCGCGGGCATCCGGATCGCGGCGAACGCCAAGGACGTGTTCGGCCGGTTGCTGGCGGCCGGGATCGTGTCGTGGTTCGGTCTGCAGACGCTGATCAACCTCGGGGCGGTCACCGGCCTGCTCCCCGTCACCGGCGTCCCCCTCCCGTTCCTCTCCTACGGGGGGTCCTCGCTCGTGGTCTCGCTCGCGGCCGTGGGCGTGTTGGTGAGCATCGCCCGCGCGTCCGCCCGCGCGTCCGTCCGTGCGCCTGCCCGCGCCCGAGGCCCGTCGCGATGAAGGTGCTCCTCGCTGGTGGCGGTACGGCGGGCCACGTGTTCCCCGCGATCGCGCTCGCGCGGGAGGTCGTGTCGATGGGTCACGACGTGCGCTTCGTTGGCACGTCCGGTGGGCAGGAGGGACGCCTGGTGTCGGAGGCCGGGTTCGAGCTCGTGACGGTGGAGGCTCGTCCGTTCGAACGCCGGGTCTCGCTGAGGGCGGTGATGGCGCCCATCGCGGCCGTCCGGTCGGTCAAGGACTGCCGCCCCCTGGTCGAGGCCGTCGACGTCGTGGTCGGGATGGGCGGCTACGTGAGCGTCCCGGTGGTGCTTGCCGCCCTTCGATCGCGCCGGCCGCTGGTCCTGCACGAGCAGAACGCCGTGCCCGGACTCGCCAACCGGGCCTTCGCGCGGCCGGCGCGAACGGTGGCGCTGGCGTTCGCCGAGGCGCGCCGGGCCCTCCCGCGGCGCGCTCGGACGGTGCTCACCGGCAACCCGGTCCGCGCCGACATCCTTGCGGTCGCGACCGATCGCGAGCGGCTGGCGAAGGAGGCGCGCGTCGAGCTCGAGCTGGAGGAGGGCAAGCGGACGATCGTCGTGTTCGGCGGAAGCCAGGGTGCGCTCCACCTGAACCGGGCGTTCGCCGACGCCTTGCAGGTGTTGGACCGCTCGGACCTGCAGGTCGTGCTGATGACCGGTCCGGCCCATGTCGAGGCCGTTCGCGCGTCGCTCCCGGTCGGCGGGACCGTCACGGTGCGGGTGCAAGGCTTCCTCGAACGGATGGAGCTGGCGTACGCGGTCGCCGACGCCGTCGTCGCTCGCGCCGGCGCGACGACGATCGCGGAGATCGGCGTCAGCGGCCTCCCGTCGCTGCTCGTCCCGTACCCGTACGCGACGGGCCGACATCAGGAGGCGAACGCCCGGGCGCTCCAGCGCGCGGGCGCCGCGACGATGCTGCTCGACGACGAGCTCGACGGACGCGTCCTCGCGGACCGGATCGAGTGGCTGCTGTCCGATGACCGGCGCCTGCGGTCGATGGGCGAGCGCGCCCGCGCGTGGTCGAAGCCGGACGCCGCGAACGCGCTCGCGCGGACGGTCCTCGCGGCGGGGGATGGGGGATGAGCGGCTACCGTCCACCGCACGGCTCGATCCCGACGCTGGAGGTACCGGACCTCGCCGACGTCCGGCACGTCCACATGATCGGCATCGGCGGCGCGGGCATGCGCAACCTCGCTCGGCTGTTCCTCGCGAGGGGTGTGGGAGTGACGGGTTCGGACCTGAAGGACTCCGAGGGCGTGCAGGAGCTCCGGGCGCTCGGGGCGGCGATCGCCACCGGTCACGCGGGGGGTAACCTTGGCGACGCCGACGCGGTCGTCGTCTCGAGCGCGATCCGCGACGACAACCCCGAGCTCGTCGAGGCGCGACGTCGAGGGATCCCGACGTGGGCGAGGGCGCAGGCCCTTGCCGCGGCCGCGACCGACCGGCGTGAGATCGCCGTCGCGGGTACGCACGGCAAGACGACCACGACCGCGATGATCGCCCTCGTCTTGGAACGCGCGGGGCTGGATCCGACCTACGTGATCGGTGGGGAGATGAACGAGTCCGGCAGCGGGGCGAACGCGGGGTCGGGTGAGCTGTTCGTCAGCGAGGCGGACGAGAGCGATGGTTCCTTCCTCCTCGGTCGTCCGGCCGTCGGCGTGGTCACCAACATCGAGCTGGATCACGTCGACTTCTATGTCGGTGGGCTCGAGGAGATCGAAGGCGCGTTCACCGCGTTCGCCGGACGATGCGCCCACGTCGTCGTGTGCGCGGACGACCCGTCCGCGATGCGCGCGGTCGAGGCGGCAGGCCGGCCGGTCACGACGTACGGCAGGCGACCGGACGCGGGGATCCGCGTGGACGTCGCCTCGGTCGGACCGGGGGGCGCCTCCGCGAAGCTGGAGGCCGGCGGAGCGTCTCACGATCTCCGGTTGGCCGTGGACGGCGCACACAACCTGCTGAATGCGGCCGCAGCGGTGGCGGCCGCGGAGGCGGTCGGCGTCTCCGCGGCCGCGGCGGTCGAGGCGCTCGCCGGGTTCGCAGGGGTCCACCGGCGCTTCGAGCGCCGGGGATCGGCGCGTGGCGTCGACTTCTACGACGACTACGGACACGTCCCCACCGAGCTCGAGGTCACGCTGGACGTCGCTCGCCGGACCGACCACCGTCGGGTCCTCGCGGTGTTCCAGCCACACCGGTACTCCAGAACGCAGGCACTGTGGAAGGAGCTCGGGGCAAGCCTGGTCGGCGCCGACGTCATCGTGGTGACCGACATCTACGGCGCCGCGCAGGAGCCGATCCCCGGCGTGACCGGCAAGCTGGTGGTGGAGGGCATCGCCCGCACCGGGTGCGACCGTCGGGTCATCTACCTGCCGCACCGCAACGACGTCGTGGAGTTCCTCACGCGCGAGGTCCGTCGGGGCGACCTGGTCCTCACGATGGGGTGCGGCGACGTCTGGATGTTGGGCGACGCCGCGCTCGAACGGATCGAGGAGGCGTCGTGACGGTCACGGACGGCATGCTCGGCCGGGCGGAGGCGATCCTGCGGGCAGCGTGCGGGGATCGGGTCCGCACGCGGTTCGAGCTCGCGGCGCTCACCACGTTCCGGATCGGCGGGCCCGCCGCCCTGTTCCTGGAACCCGAGTCCGAGTCCGATCTGGTCGCGGTCTCCGAGGCCGTTCGCCAGACGGGCATCCGGGTGGCGGTGCTCGGCAAGGGCTCGAACGTCCTGATCGCCGACGAGGGCTTCCCCGGCCTCGTGCTGCGTCTCGGGAGGAGCTACCGGTGGTCGGCTCGCGACGGCGAACGGCTCACCGCCGGCGGCGCGATGCCGCTGCCGGCGCTGGCCGGGGTGGCCCTCGCGCACGGCCTGTCGGGGCTGGAGTTCGGGGTCGCGATCCCGGCCTCGCTGGGCGGCGCCGTTCGGATGAACGCCGGCGCCCACGGCGGGACGCTCGCGGAGGTGGTCGAGTCCGTCGACGTGTTCGGCCTCGGTGACGGGGCGGGGCACCGCGTGAGCGCCGACGACGCGGGCTTCTCCTATCGCCGATCCGATCTCGACCCCGGCGCCGTCATCGTGGGCGCCACGGTCCGGCTGCGATCCGGCGATCCCGCGGAGATCCGGGCTCGGATGGAGGAGGCTCGCGAGTGGCGCCGTCGAACGCAACCGCTCGCCGAACCGAACTGTGGGAGCGTCTTCAAGAATCCGCCCGGTGACCACGCCGGCCGTCTGATCGAGGAGGCGGGCGCCAAGGGTCGTCGTCTCGGCCTCGCCTCGATCTCCACCAAACACGCGAACTTCATCATCGCGTCCGACGGCGCGACCGCCGCCGACGTCCTTGCCCTGATCCGCGAGGTCCAGGACCTCGTCGCGGACCGATCGGGCGTCCGTCTCGAACCGGAGGTGCATCTGCTTGGGGGTCTCGACCTCGCGTCCCGCTGAGTGGTTCAGGTCGCGCCGCGGCCATCGCCGAAAGGCGCTCGTCGCCGTGGGATCGGTCGCGCTCGCGATCGGTGGGGTGGCCGCGTCCCGGACGTCCGTGTTCGACGTTCGCGGGATCGAGGTGTCCGGTGCCGATCATCTGCATCGGCCCCAGATCGTTCGGATCGCCGGCGTCTCGAACGCGACCAACGCGCTCTGGCTCGACGAGGGCGTGGCCGAGCGCCGTCTCGAGGCCGAGCCGTGGATCGCGGACGCGGACGTCCGCGTGACCCTCCCGCTGACGGTGGAGATCGTCGTCCACGAACGCGCGCCGGTTGCCGTCGCGCGCGGAACGGTGACCTCGTTGATGGCCGCGGACGGGACCGTCCTCGGATCGGGGACGGTCCCCCGTGGCCTCCCGGTGATCGAACTCGGCGGTGCGCGGAGCGTCGAGGGGATGCGACCGACTCCGGTCGGCGCCGCACGGGCGCTCGGCGCGATGGAGCCTGCCCTACGGGCGCAGGTCGCCCGGGTCCGGGTCCTGCTGGACGGGACCCTCGAGATCCGTCTGCGGGGTGGCCCGATCGTCCGCTTCGGCACGCCGGAGGACGCCGAGCGCAAGGCCGAGTCGATCCGGCGGATGCTCGCGTGGGCCGGGAGCGAGGGCACGCCCCTGCGAACGATCTCGGTCGTCTCAGCGCTCGCGCCGGCGGCGACGTTCGTCGCCCCAGCCTGATCCGGCGGTTGTTACGCGCACCACTAACGAGACCTATGTGGATATTGACGGACCTGGGCTTTGATAGTAGCGTGCCGTAGTCAACGTCAAGTAGATATAACAATCAACGTTCAGTTGAGGTTCAGTCCTTCGGGAGACACAACGGCGTTTCCCCAGGTAGACCGGGGGCTTCACCCGGGGAGCGGAGATCTCGGTGATGGATTCTCCTCAGAACTACCTCGCCGTCATCAAAGTGGTCGGGATCGGCGGGGGTGGTGTGAACGCGGTCAACCGCATGATCGAAGGCGGCCTGCGAGGGGTCGAGTTCATCGCGGTGAACACGGACGCGCAGACGCTGCTGATGTCGGATGCGGAGGTCAAGCTCGATATCGGCCGCGAGACGACGCGCGGCCTCGGTGCGGGTTCGGACCCCGAAGTAGGTCGCCGGGCCGTCGAGGAGCACCGTGACGAGATCGAGGAGATCCTCAAGGGCGCCGACATGGTGTTCGTCACGGCGGGCGAAGGGGGGGGCACCGGGACCGGTGGCGCACCCATCGTCGCCGAGATCGCCCGCGCGCTCGACGC
>DASUMC010000199.1:0-4016 GCA_036277855.1 Actinomycetota bacterium | reverse complement strand
CCAGTGCGGCCGCAGCTCGAGAACCAGCTGCTCGTTCTCGATCAGGAGCTTGCGGGGGAACGGCATGAGCGCATCCTACTCCAGGTGCTCGACCTCCCCGAACCGAACCACCTCGTCGCCCGCCGTCGTTCGCACGACCAGGCCGCCGCGCTCGTCCAGGTCCACGGCCTCGCCCTCGACGGTCGCGCCGGCCGCCGTCGTGGCCCGGACGCGCTCCCCCAGGGTCGCGCACACCTCCCGGTAGGCGGCGATCACGCTCCCCGCGAACGCCGGGTGCGCGGGCTCGTACCGGCGGACGAACTCGGACAGGAACGCCTCGAGCAGCTCGTCGTCCTCGGCCTCGACGGCGCCGGCCCCGGGGATGTCCGGGGGCGGCTCCCCCAGGTTCACGCCGACGCCGATCACGACGTGGTCGAACCGACCGCCCTCGACACGGGACTCGGCCAGGATCCCGCCCGCCTTGCGCCCGGCCACCAGGAGGTCGTTCGGCCACTTGCACGCGGCGCGCTGGTCGGCGAGCTCGAAGCATGCCTGCGCCATCGCGGTGCCCGCGAGCAGCGTGAGCAGCCCCCCCGATGCCGGATCCAGCTCCGGTCGCAAGACGAAGGAGAACATCAGCGCCCGGCCCGGCCCGTCGAGCCACGTGCGGCCCAGGCGGCCACGGCCCCGGGTCTGGTGGCCGGCGGCGACGAGGGTCCACTCGGGCGTGCCTGTGGCCGCCAGCTCGAGGGCCGTGGCCTGGGTCGAGGCAGTAACCTCGTCGAACCGCACGGGTGCACGCAGACCCAGGCGTTCGAGCGCCCGGACCAGGGCATCCTCGGACAGCACGAGACGTTTGACTCCCGTTCGGGGGTACCCGATTGTTCGGTAGGTACCGATCCGCGGACCATCGGGAGCCCGACGGTCCGATCGGCAAGCATGACGGAGCGGAGCGCGTGGCGAAACCTCGGATCCTGATCGCGAACCGCGGCGAGATCGCGGTCCGCATCATCAGAACGATCCGAGAGCTCGGCTATACGTCGATCGCCGTCTACAGCGACGCCGACCGGGACGCGCTGCATGTCGAGATGGCGGACCAGGCTCACCGGATCGGCCCGGCGCTGGCCGCCGACTCCTACCTGTCGATCGGCGCGATCCTGGAAGCGGCGTCGCGGGCCAAGGCGACGATGATCCACCCGGGCTACGGGTTCCTGTCCGAGCGGGCGCACTTCGCGAACGCGGTCGCGGACTCGGGCTTCACGTTCGTCGGGCCCCCGGCTCAAGCGATCGAGATGATGGGCGACAAGGCGGCCGCTCGGCGAGCGGCCGACCGCGTCGGGGTACCGATCGTCCCCGGCACGCCCGAACCCGTCACGATCGACCAGGCGCCGGCCGAGGCCGAACGGATCGGGTTCCCCGTCCTGGTGAAGGCCGCGTTCGGTGGCGGGGGCAAGGGCATGCAGGTGGTTCGAAAGCCCGAGGAGCTCGAGAGCGCCCTCGCCCGTGCGACGCGGGAGGCACAGGCGTACTTCGGCCGCCCCGAGGTGTTCCTCGAGCGGTACATCGAACGTGCGCACCACGTCGAGGCGCAGGTCCTCGCGGACACCAGGGGGAACGTGTTCTTCCTCGGCGAACGCGACTGCTCGGTCCAGCGACGCCACCAGAAGTTGATCGAGGAGACGCCTTCGCCGGTGGTCGACGCCGACCTGCGGTCGCGGATCGGTGAGGCCGCGATGGCGCTCGCGAAGGAGGCCAGCTACGTGAACGCCGGCACCGTCGAATGCATCCTCGACGAGGACGGCAGCTTCTACTTCCTGGAGATGAACACGCGCCTGCAGGTCGAGCACACGGTGACCGAGATGGTGACCGGCCTGGACCTGGTGGCCCTCCAGATCCGCGTCGCGCTGGGCGAGAAGCTCGACCTCTCGGACGTGAGGCCGACCGGACACGCGATCCAGTGCCGGATCAACGCGGAGGACCCGGCCCGCAACTTCCTGCCGGGGCCGGGCCGCGTCACCGCGTATCGAGAGCCGTCCGGGCCGTTCGTGAGGGTGGACTCGGCCGTGCGCGCGGGGCGGGAGATCCCGGCCGACTACGATTCGATGTTCGCCAAGGTCATCGTCTCGGCGGAGAACCGCGTCCGAGCGATCTCGCGGATGGACCGCGCGCTCTCCGAGTTCCAGGTCGAGGGCGTCCCGACGACGATCCCGCTGCACCGGTGGATCCTGGGCACGCGCGCGTTCTCCAAGTCGACGCACTCGACGACCTGGCTCGAGAAGGCGCTCCGCGACGCGGAGCTCCCCGAGGCCGGCACGCCGGCGCCGCCCCCGGCCGACACCAGGCAGCCGGTCCCGGCCGAGCTCCTGCTCGAGGTGGACGGGCGCCGGGTGCCCGTCCGGATCTTCGACCAGCGGCGCGATACCGCCCCGAAGGTGCCCTCGCGCCACTCCGCCCACGGCGGCGACCACGTGCACAGCGTCATCGCGGCGCCGATGCAGGGCACGATCCTGCGGGTGCTCGTCGAGCCCGGTCAGGAGATCCAGGCGGGCGACGTCGTCTGCATCCTCGAGGCGATGAAGATGGAGAACGCGATCCCGGCCCCGCGCGAGGGCGTCGTCACCGAGATCCCGGTGAAGGCGGGCCAGAACGTCCAGCCCGGGGACCCGCTCGTCGAGCTGGACTGACCCCCCCGTGGGCCGTTCGCGGGACCGCGGCGCGGACGTGGTCCGGACCGAGATCAGCCCGGAGGGGCTGCTCGCGGGCCGGGTGCTCGCCGTGACGCTGCTCGTCTCCGCCGTCGCGTTGATCGGGGTGTCGTGGGACGACATCTGGCGGGTCTGCAACACGGTCTCGGGGCCCTGCGTGGAGCGATCGGCGGGGGCGATCATCCTCTCGATGTGCTCGCTCGCCGCGATCGTGTGGGGCGTCGGGATCCTGATCCGTGTCGGTCGCCGGCCCCTCGATCCAATGGGAAGCTCGCGCTACGTCCTGGGACTCGGCGCCCTCGTCTTGCTCGGGTGCATCTTCGTCGCGGGGAGGATCCCGGCCTTCACCTGCGGGCGGGGGCGTTTCGACGACGTCCTCGCCCTGTGCATGCATCCCCCGTCGACCTCGGAGCCGACGAGCTGGCTGCTTCTGAAGAAGGCGGTCGTCGTGCTCGGCCTGTTGGGCGGGATCGTCGTGTCGGTGCGACCATCGAACGTCAAGGTGACGGCACCCATCGCCGTCGCCGTGTGGGGCGCCGGGTTCGGTTGGTTGATCGTCGACACGATGGCGTGAGGGCAAAACCGAAGCCGGGGGCGCGAGCTCGACGTCGCGCTAGGCGCCTGGAACGCCCCACGCGTCGCGCCCGGTGATCCGGAACCCGGCCCGGCGGATCTTGTAGGAGCGGTTGATCGAGATCAGGAGCGCGGTCATCGGCTCGAGCGTCCGCGCCTGCGTGAGGTCGCCGGCGTCCACCCAGCGGAGGTTGGGGATCTGGTCGACCAGGCCGCCGACGACGGCCTTCGCCTCCGTGTCGGTCCCGCAGACCAGGACGTCGCTCTCCATCTCGTGCTCGAGGTCTTGCAGAGCTTCCCCCGAGATCGTGTGGAAAGCGCCCACCATCCGAACGGGGTGGACCTGCTCCAGGATGGCCTTGGCCTGCTCGGCGGCCGAGCCGTGCCAGGGGCGGACCACCTGCCACGCTCGTCCGCCCACCGCCGTCGCGAGCGGACTCGTGCAGTCGACGACGATCGCGTCCGCCTTCACGTGGTCCTTGATCGAGCGGTAGATCTCGGCCTGGCCGCCGAACGGCACCGTCACGATGACGACATCCGCGGTCGCCGCCTCCTCGTTCGCGGCGCCGCCGACGTCCGCGCCCGCGCCCGCGCCCGCGCCGAGCATCTCGCGGGCGGTGTCCGCGACGGCCGAACCCTTCTCCGCGACCCGCGAGCCGATCGTGACTCGGTGGCCCGCCCTGGCGAGCCGCAGCGTGAGGCCGAACCCCTCGTCGCCGGTCCCGCCGATGACCGAGATGTCCATGGCGGCAGAGCCTA
>DASUMC010000198.1:0-2839 GCA_036277855.1 Actinomycetota bacterium | reverse complement strand
GGACGCCGCGATGTCGATCACGACCGACGCGGTGCAGGTCCTCGGCGGCTACGGCTACATGCGCGAGTACCCCGTCGAGAGGTTCATGCGCGACGCGAAGATCACGCAGATCTACGAGGGCACCAACCAGATCCAGCGCGTGGTGATCGCTCGGGAGATGCTGAAGGCGCTCGGCTGACCGAACGGGCTCCCTCGGGGCGTCCGAGGACCGCGGTACCCTGCGGGGCGTGGCGGAGGCGCAGGCACGGGGGGGAACGGCTCGCGTGCTCAGCCTCGACCTCGTCGAGCGTGACCAGCTGGACGCGGCCGCCTCGTTCGTGGTGGACCTCCTCGAGCGGCCGGCCTCGGAGATCCGGGTGGTCGAGGGTCAGCTCGGCCTCGACGATGCGCTCGCCGTGCCCGGGCACCCCGACGCGTTCGAGCTCACACCCGTCTCCCCGGTCGACCCCGGCACGGTCTGGGCGGTGGACGGGGGGTCGTGCACGGTGGCCGACGGGCGTTCGTTTCAGGTCGCCGCGTTCCGCGCCGCCAGGGTCCGGTTCGAGGACGGGCAAACCGTCGACGTCGAACGGCCGCAGCTCGACGTTCGGGCCGTGGCCTCCGAGGAGATGGCCCGGCTTGCCCGGGCCACGCTCACCGAGCTCTGCGGCGACGAACCCGAGCGCCTGCCGGAGCTCCCGCGACCGGTCGACGCGTTGCGCGAGTGGGCGGAGTGGGGAGCGGTGGGACGAACGGTTCGCGAGGCGGCTCCCGGGGAGCTGGTCCTGGTCGATGGCTCGTTGCACGGCGGACCGCTCGTGCCGGAGCAGATCGTACGCCGCGTTCACGAGGAAGCCGTGGCGCGAGGCGTGTCGCTCGCGGGCGTGGTCAAGGCGTCGACGTTGTACTGGGGCCGGAACGCGCCGCTCGTCACGCTGCTGAAGCGCCGCGGCGACCGGGAGGTCGGGCCGTCGCGATGGGCGGCGCGGATCTCGACGGATCCGGTGTTCGGCCGCCTGTACGTGGGCGACATCTTCGTCGCCCACCTCGCGCCGACCGCGGCGCATGCGTTCCGGGTGGACGTCGCGCGGGGGCCGGCTCCGGCGCTCGAGGTGCTCGGCCGGCTCGCCGGGCTCGCGGACGACCCCGCGTTCGTGGGGTATCCCTACCCGCTCGCGCGGGCGCACCAGGCGGCCCGCGTCAGCGGCTACGACGTCGTGGATGTCCGGCGGGCGTTCCGCGAGGCCCTCTCGCGCCGGGGGATGGCCGAGGACGACGTGGAGCTGCTGTTCCAGGACTTCCACGAGGTGTTGAACCGGTGACGGGGGGCAGCGGCGGCTACAAGGGCCGGATCTTCGGGAGGAACGTCCTCGAGTCGACCTTCCGCTCCTTCTACGGGACGGACCTGTTCCTCGGCGAGCTGCTCGCGGCCGAGGATCCCGAGCGGGGCCGCCGGTTCCTGTTCCGCGTGATCCAGGTGACGTACGGCTCGGACTCCTCGGATCCCTCGTGGTCGGAGCGAACCGCGGGCTCGTATATGTCGGGCGACGTCGCCGGAACCGAGTACACCCTTCGAGACCCCGAACAGCGGCTGTACAAGGTCGCTACGTGCCAGCCGCTCGGCTACATCGACGCGGCGGGCGCGTTCCGCAAGCCGAAATCGCTCCCGGCGCAGTTCGCGAGGGTGACGGCGCCGACCGCCGAGGACTTCGACTTCCTGCGCGAGCGCATGGGCGACGTACGGGTCGGACTGCTCCGCTCCGGCGAGGACACGATCGATCTCGAGATCGGCGTCCAGGGCGAGACGCTCACATCGCACGTGGGCGTCTTCGCGACGACGGGCATGGGCAAGTCGAACCTGATGAAGGTGCTCGCCGGGCAGATCCTGGCGTCGCAGGGGCGCTACGCCTGCCTGCTGTTCGATCCGCACGGCGAATACCTCGAGGGCGGGAGCGGGACGCGGAAGGGGCTGCGCTCACACCCGTGGGCGCCCGATCGGCTGAAGGTCTACGCGACGCGCGCCGCGGGGGCGGGCGCGACGTCGCTCAGGCTCTCGCTCGCCGAGCTCACCCAGGGGGACCTGCAGACCGCGTACGAGTGGAGCCACGCTCAGGAGGACGCCATCTACCGGCTGATCCGGTATTTCCACGAGGAGTGGATCGTCCGGGTGGGCGAGGAACAGGACGTCGCGTCGCTCGCCGAGGACCTCGGCGTCGCGACCAGCACGATGCAGGTGATCCAGCGGCGCGCGCAACGGATCCTCGACATGCCGTGCATCTCGCGCGACCCGTCGCAGCCCTCGCTGTCGGCGCGCATCGTCGAGGAGCTGATGGACGGGTTCGGCGTGCTCGTGGACACCAGCGGGCTCTCCTCGATGGAGGAGATCCTCGTCGCGTCGGTCATCACGCGGACCGTGCTCGATGCCTATGCGAACCTGTACCTGGAGGACCGGGACCGGTTCGCGGCGCTGCCGCCGACCCTGGTCGCGCTCGAGGAGGCCCAGCGCGTGCTGTCGCGCGTCGCTCGCTCCGACGAGAACGTGTTTCCGCGGCTGGCCCGGGAGGGGCGGAAGTTCAAGGTCGGGCTGTGCGCCGTGTCCCAGCAGCCGAAGCTGATCGACGACGAGTTGCTCTCGCAGTTCAACACGTTCTTCATTCTCGGCCTCGCCGACGAGAAGGACCGGAACATCCTTCGGGGCAGCTCCAAGCAGGACATCTCCGACCTCGGGCCCGAGATCCAGACGCTGATGCCGGGCGAGGCGATCGTCACCAACCTGGAGGCGCCCTTCGCGCTGCCCGCGCAGATCTACCTGTACGAGGACTACCTGAAGTCGGTCGCCGGGCCGTCGCCGCTGCCGCCC